>JAUPKM010000222.1 GCA_030837445.1 Actinomycetota bacterium | reverse complement strand
AGCATGTTCTCCGCCACCGATGTGGATGGAGCCGCGCTCGTCGCAGCCCAGCAGGGGCACCCGGTGGTACTGATCGCCCCGGTGGTGTCGCTGTTGACGCAGGACTCCGAGTGCGTCGACGGTTCTCAAGGGAAGTGGCAGACGTACCTGTCGGTGGACGTCATCAACTGGGCGAAGTCGAATCCGCGATTCCTCACCGGCGCCGAGCACAGTGGCACCGGGGGCTTCTCGATGGGCGGCTTCTGCAGCATTGTGACCGCGTTGCGAAACCCGGACGTCTTCTCAGTGGTGGGTAACCTGTCCGGCACCACCTCGCCGGATTACATGCTGGGCAACGACAAACTCTTCTCGGCTGGTCAGGACATGGCTGCCACGCTGCTCACCTACGACGCGATCCACATAGTGAACACCGATCCGAAGTCACACAGCGTGCGGGTGTGGCAGGACGTCGGCGCCAACGATGCGCCGACTCTGATCCAGATGCAGGGCCAGTTTGATCAGACGGCGAGCGGACTCGGGATGACGGTGGTGTCCAACGTGGAACCCAACCAGCAGCACACGTTCACGTTCTGGACGGCGGCGTTCGCGCAGTACATTCCCTGGGCCGCGGACCTGCTGCACAAACCCCTACCCGTCACGGAGGGCGCAGCGTCCTCCAGCGAGACGCCGAGCGGAGTTGCAAGTAGGACGGCAACGGCCAGTAGCGGGTCGGCGACGCGCACCAGTGGGACCCCGAGACCGACCGCAAGTCGGAGTCGCTAACTTCCGGGAACGGCAGTTAGCGCCAACTTCCGAATCCGGTGCTGCCGGTGAGGGATCAATCCCGCCGCGGAGGTTCACCCGGTTCGTCGTCATCCTCATCGTCCGCGTAGCGGTCGTAGGGGTCGTCGTCGAACGGCGTTGGGTCGTCCGCAACTTCCTTCTCGACCACATGCTGGGTCTCACCGCTGGCGCCGGATAACTCCGCGCGCAGCGCATCAAGGTCCGTCTGCGGTGCGTTGTACTTCAACTGGCGAGCGACTTTCGTCTGCTTTGCCTTGGCACGGCCGCGCCCCATGGCTCGACCCCCTCGTCCGGGTCACCCCGGTTCGTCTGTGGACACGGGAAGGCCCGTTCACCAACGGGCCACTGGTTCTGACTGGCAAGAGACTACCTGTTCCGATCCGGAATCGTCACACGGGCGGGTAGGAAAAGCAGTAATCGGTTGCGCCGACCCCCGATCCGGTGAAAACTCCACATGTCGGGCAATTCGTCCGGGAGAGGGAGGTTGCTCATGGCGACGCATGCGATCCAGCCGTCGACAGCGGGTGATGTCGGACCACTATTGACCCCGGCAGAGGTTGCGAAGTTGTTTCGGGTGGACCCCAAGACGGTGACTCGGTGGGCTCAGTCCGGAAAGTTGCAGTGTGTCCGGACGCTTGGTGGACATCGCCGCTACCTGCGAAGCGAGGTGGAGGCGCTGCTGGCCGTCGGTCGACCCGCTGCGCCCGTGCCGGTACCGGAACTGCGCCCCACGGCAGCCGACTGAGTCAGCCCACACCGAGCCACCTGGTCACTGGCCAGCCTCAGACGACGAACACCGCACCACCGCCGCCGCCCTTCGCTGCGGCGTCCCCCGATTCGCCGGCAGCCCTGTCCCGGACCTCGCCACACAGCCAGGCAGGCAGCCCGGCCGCAGCCAAGGTGTGGACGGCCGCGTCGGCCGCTTCCCGTTCGGTGACCGCAACCATTCCGATCCCCATGTTGAACGTGCCCTCCAGATCCGCCTGCGACACGGAGCCGACTTCGCCGATCAGTCGGAATACTGCGGGCGGGTCCCAACTGCTCCGGTGAATATCGGCGGCCAGTTCGACCGG
This sequence comes from Actinomycetota bacterium, assembly GCA_030837445.1. Taxonomy (GTDB): domain Bacteria; phylum Actinomycetota; class Actinomycetes; order S36-B12; family UBA10799; genus JACJWR01. Next base: position 2,800 of record JAUPKM010000222.1, on the reverse strand, counting down.
CAGCACTCGCGCGATATTGGCGGCCAGGCCTCCGCCGGTGATGTGGGAGAGGGCGTGCAGGTCGGTACCGAGTTGGTCGCGCAGCCGCAGGATGTCCCGGGCATAGATCCGGGTGGGCTCCAACAACTCCTCGCCGAGGGTGCGGCCCAATTCGGGCACCTGCCGATCGAGCCGCCAGCCCGCGTCCGTCAGCAGAACTTTGCGAGCAAGGGAGTAGCCGTTGGAGTGCAGTCCGGACGAGGCGATAGCGATCAACACATCACCCGTGCGCACCCGCGCCGGGCCGAGCACGGCGTCGGCCTCGACCACGGCCGTTCCCGCTCCTGCAACGTCGTACTCGTCCGGTCCGAGCAGCCCGGGGTGCTCCGCGGTCTCGCCACCGAGCAAGGCACAGCCGGCCAACTCACAGCCCTGTGCGATGCCGGTGACGACTGCGGCGATCCGCTCCGGGTGAACCTTCCCGCAGGCGATGTAGTCAGTCATGAACAGCGGTTCGGCGCCCACCACCACCAGGTCGTCGACCACCATCGCCACCAGGTCCCGGCCGATGGTGTCGTGCACGTCCATGGCGGCCGCGATGGCGACTTTGGTGCCGACGCCATCCGTTGACGTCGCAAGTAGTGGGTGGCGGTAGCCGGCGAGTGCGGACGCATCGAACAGGCCCGCGAATCCGCCGAAGCCCCCGACCACCTCCGGCCGGGTCGCGCGCTCCACGGCCGCCCGCATCAACGCCACAGCGCGCTCGCCAGCTTCGACATCGACGCCGGCGGCGGCATAGGCCGAGCCTGTCACGGAAAGTCCAGGGCGCCCAGGCCGCCGACGGTTGCGGTCAGACTCTCGGCCCGCTGTAGCGTGGCGGTGCCCTCGAGCAGGTGCTTGTCCCGGTGCTCCTCGGCGGGCAGACTGACCGGGTACTCACCGTCAAAGCAGGCACGGCACAGATCGTCCTTGGCGGTCTCCGTCGCCTCGACCAACCCGGCCAGTGAAATGTAGCCAAGCGAGTCCGCTCCGATGGAGGCCTGGATCCCGGCCACGGAGACACCGTTGGCGATCAACTCCGACCTGGTGGCGAAGTCGATCCCGTAGAAGCACGGCCACTTGACCGGCGGGGACGAAATCCGGACGTGCACCTCCGCTGCGCCGGCCTCCCGCAGCATCTTGACGATCGCACGTTGGGTGTTTCCGCGGACAATCGAGTCGTCGACGACCACCAGCCTCTTGCCGGCAATCACCTCGCGCAGCGGATTCAGCTTCAGTCGGATGCCGAGCTGCCGGAGGGTTTGCGATGGGGAGATGAAGGTGCGCCCGACGTAGGCGTTTTTCACCAGGCCCTGCGCGAACGGGATACCTGAGCCCTGCGCGTAGCCGACGGCCCCGGGGGTTCCACTCTCCGGTACCGGAATCACCAGGTCTGCCTCGGTCGGATGCTCTCGGGCAAGTTCCCGCCCCACCCGGACCCGCGTCGCGTGCACGCTATGGCCATTCAGCAGCGAGTCCGGTCGGGCGAGGTAGACATACTCGAACAGGCAGTGTTTGGGGGCGGCGTCGGCGAATCTGCTGCTGCGCAGGCCGTCCTCATCGACGGCGATCAACTCCCCTGGCTCGATGTCCCGCACGAAACTGGCGCCCACGATGTCCAACGCGGCGGTCTCGCTGGCGACCACCCAGCCGCGCTCCAGACGGCCCAGCACCAACGGTCGAATGCCCTGCGGATCCCGCGCGGCGTAGAGGGTCTGCTGATCCATGAACACCAGCGAGAAGGCCCCGTTGAGTTTGGGCAACTCTGCGGCCGCGGCTTCCTCCAGCGACACCCCTGGGTGCGCGGCCAGCAGGGCCGCGATCAGTTCGGTGTCGCTGGTGCTGACGTCACGGTGGCCGAACGGGAGTTCGCCGGCGTTATCGGCACTGTCGGCGACCACAATTGCCAGCTCCGCCGTGTTCGTGAGATTGCCGTTGTGTCCGAGGGCCAGATGCCCGGTTGCGGTAGCCCGGAAGGTTGGCTGGGCGTTGGCCCAGTTGCTCGATCCTGTCGTCGAGTAGCGAGCGTGGCCGATGGCCAGGTGCCCGGGTAGCGATTCCAGTGCTGACTCGTCGAATACCTGCGAGACCAGCCCCATGTCCTTGTAGACAAGAATCCGGCGGCCGTCGGAGACGGCAATGCCCGCGGACTCCTGGCCGCGGTGCTGGAGCGCGTACAGCCCGAAGTAGGTGAGTTTGGCTACTTCCTCGCCTGGCGCCCACACGCCGAACACTCCGCAGGCGTCCTGTGGACCCTTCTCGCCCGGAAGCAGCTCGTGGGAGAGTCGTCCATCACCGCGGGCCACGAGTGTGAGTCTACGCAGCCGTGTCGGGGAAGACAGGCAGCAGCCAGGCCAGGTCGCTACGTTCGCCGCTGGCTCGGACTCGGCCGGTGGCCAGGGCGTCAGCCCAACTCAGCGCCCCCACCGCGAGTTGCAGCAGGGTACGGGCGTCGAGTTGGACCACCGCGGGTGGCGTGCCACGACGATGGCGTACCCCGCCGATGGCCTGTACCGCGGCGTACGGCGGGACCCTGATCTCGACTGCTCCGCCGGGGGCCAGCGCCGTGATGGCCGCGAGCGTGGCTTTGACTGCGGCCTTCTCGTCGGCGCGTTCGGGTGACGTGCCGGAGTTGTAGCAGCCGACGCAGGCGGCGACAGCGGACGGGGGGTTGGCTGCAGCGTCGGCGGTGTTTGTCATTGCCCGTATGCGGCGGCCCTGCCGCCGGGCAGCGGCGCTGAGCCGGGCGGGCAGGTGATGTCAACCCAGTCGAGAACGGTGT
>JAUPKM010000221.1 GCA_030837445.1 Actinomycetota bacterium | reverse complement strand
GAAGCCCCTTTCGGCGTCGAAGAACTTCACTTTGCCGGTAGGCACGTCGAGATCCCTCCATCACAAGTTGGCCGAACCTGCTTAGGCTACCGGCCCCGTCCTCGCGTGGGTGACCCGCCCGGCTGCCCGTAGGCTTGAGGTTATGGCTGCCACGACCTCAACCGCGAGCACGTCCGTTGATCGTTTGCCCGGCGAGCGACTCGTGCGAGCAGGCGCGGTCATTGGGGGTCTGGGTGCGCTGGCCGCGTTGATTGTGCTCGCCCAGCTGGTCTTCCCGGAATTGAAGCTGCCACCGATCATGTGGTTCGTCGCGATTGGTGGTGTCGGAGTTGGCGTCGGACTTGCCCTCTTCGGCGTCGTCAGGTCTGCCCGAGCCCGGCGGGGCATCGTGGCGGCCAGGGGGGTCTCAACTGGTCGATGACGGTCAGCGGAGTCGGCGATTGCCGGTGCTGGCCGGAGATTGATGCCAGGAGGGCGGGGCAAAGTCGAGCCCATCGGCGAGCCAGCTCGGGAAGTCCCGAAGGTCGTTCAGCACAATGTCCGCGCCGTGTTGCAGCAGGGTGTCGGCGTCGTGCGCGCCCGTTGCCACCCCCACGGAAATCACTCGCGCCTCCCTCGCGCCAGCGATGTCGCCGGGGTGGTCGCCGACGTAGGCATCCGCACCAAGCCTGACCAGACTCGGACCCTTTCCCGAACCGAATACCGATCCGACCACGTGTTCAACGTCCAAGCCGACCGTCTCCAGCACCATCCGCGCTTGGTCCTCCCGCTTTCCCGTCACCACCACGACCGCACCCCCAGCGGACCTGATTCGGTCAACCGCGGCGATCGCACCGGGTAGCAGGGTGTGGGTGTCGAGGCCGACTCGGCCATAGTGGTCCCGGTACTCAGCGGCCGCCAGCTCCGGATCGAAACCGGGGGCCAGCGCCGCGACAATATCGAGCAAAGGTAGGCCGATCCTGGAGCCCAGCTCTTCCTCGGAGTGTTCGATCCCTCGGTTTGCACACATCTGGGCCAGCGCTCCGATGATCGCTTCCCTGGAGTCGACCAACGTCATATCTAGGTCGAATCCGATCACTGTCGCCACACCAGCCAGAGTAGGCCACCAGCCGCCACACACCCGTGGCGTAACGTGGTGGGGATGGGCACAAGCCAACGAACGTCCCGCCGGCGCAGTCTCGCTGATGATTTGCGCCACCGGACGTCGACCGAACTCGCGGAACTGTTGCGTGCCCGGCCGGATCTGCTTCATCCGATGCCGACCGATATGGCCGATCTGGCGCGGCGGGCCGCGACCACCGGGAGCATTCGCCGGGCGCTGCTCGGCCTGGACCGTCGAGGGCTCCGGGTGGCGGCCGCGGTGGCCGCGGCGCCGGGCCCGGTGGCGGTGCCCGAGTTGACGACTTCGCTGGCGCCTGACGACGATCCAGCGGTGGCCCAGTCGGTGGCAACCGTGTTGAAGGATCTCACCGTGCGCGGGCTGCTGTGGTCTGATGGTGAGCGGTTGCATGCCCTGCGTGAATTCCGGGATACGGTCGAGCGGGTGCTGACGCCGCCGACCGAGGCAGGGCTGGCGGGACCACCTGACATCGACGTCGACTCCTGGTCAGATCCGATCCCTGTGCCGACCGGAGAGTATGAGCTTCAGTTGGTTGATCAGGTGGCTGGCCAGCAAGGGCTGCTGGTCGGACAGACGCTGGTCGATCTGGTCGGTGTGGTGATCGCCGCGGAGCCCCGGTTGCTGCGCTCAGGGGCGTTGGCGATCAGAGAGCTGGACGCGCTTGCGGTCGACCTGAGCATGTCCAGCGAGCAGGCAGGCATGTGGCTCGAGCTGGCAGTCATGCTCGGCCTGCTGGGACCGTCTCCCGAGCAGGACGTGCTGCTCCCCACCGTGGCATTCGAGACTTTCCAGGATCTTAGACCGGAGACCGTGTGGGCGGCCGCGGCATCGATCTGGTGGAGTTCCCAACGAGCCTGGGAGCGCTCCGGTGAGGGTGAGCCCGAGCGACTGGAGCCGTTGGGCGACGCCCTCGCCTCTGGCTTGGTCGGCGCGACACGTGCTCGTTGGGCGGAGTTCTTCACGGTTTTGCCGCCAGGCCAGGGGATCACTGTCGAGGAAGCGCAGCGGGTGCTGGGGGTGAAGTACCCGCTGGTAGACCGTATCCGGCAGGACCGGATTGTTGCCGCAGTTGTGGAGCAGGCGGAGCTTCTCGGAATCACAGGGCGGGGGGCACTCTCCGCGGTAGGGCGGTGGCTGGTGGCGGCCGGCGATGTCCCGACGCCCGATCCGTTGGCCTTGGCCGAAACCACCGAGCCGGATCTGGTGTCGCTGGCGGCCGAGTTGCTGCCGCCCACGGTCGACCATCTCCTGCTGCAGGCGGACTTGACGATGGTCGCTCCCGGACCGTTGGCTCCCGACGTCGGGCGTCGGCTGCGGGATCTCGCAGATGTCGAGTCCAGCGGCGTTGCCACTGTGTATCGACTGTCGGTCGCCACAGTCGAGCGAGCCATCGACCGCGGCTGGACCGCAACGTCCCTGACGGACTTCCTTGAATCGGTGTCGAGCACTCCGGTTCCGCAGACAGTCTCCTACTTGATTGCGGACACGGTGCAACGACACGGCCGCCTGCGCGCTGGTCCTGCTGCCTGCTATCTGCAGGTCAGCGACCCGACTGAACTCGACCTGGCGGTGGCAGCAGCAGCACAGCTCGGACTCGTGCTCCGCCCAGTCAGTGACACAGTCGCGGTGTCAGGCACCGCCCCGGAATCGGTCGTCGCCAGCCTGCGGGCCGCTGGGTTGCCAGTGCTGTCCGAGGGCCCCGACGGCACAGTCGGCCATCAGGCCGCCACCCCACTTGCCCACGTGCTGGCCTGGCCACCACGGATACATGATGAGTCCCGTGCCTCCGAGGCACTTGTCCGAGCCGCGATCGCCGCTTTGGAGCGCTCCGAGAATCCTGGCTGCGACCCGTCGCAGGAGGCGGTCGACTCGGCCGGTCCGGCGCCGCAGATCGAACGGATGCACTCCGCCCAGGTGCAGGCCGTGCTGGCGTCAGCATTGGCAGGCGGCCGCCATGTGTGGGTCCGGCACGCCGACAACGCTGGCGAGGCCTCCGTGTTGTTGGTCGCACCGATCAGTCTCTCCGGCGGTGCGTTCCGAGCGCTGGATCTGGCCCTCGGCCGACCCCGGCTATTTGCGTTGGCCAGGATAGTGGGCGCGTGCCCGGTGGCCGGGAAACCGTCGGGATGACCAACGGCCCGCTGATAGTCCAGTCCGACAAGACGCTGCTGCTGGAGGTGGACCACCCGGCGTCGGAGCAGGCGAGGCGGGATATCGCCCCCTTCGCTGAGCTGGAACGGGCACCTGAGCACATTCATACCTATCGGGTCACGCCGCTGGCGCTCTGGAACGCGCGTGCGGCAGGCCATGATGCCGAGCAGGTCGTCGACATCCTGATGCGGTACTCGCGCTATGCCGTGCCGCACTCGCTGCTAGTCGATATCGCCGACACGATGGATCGCTACGGCCGACTCCGCCTGCTCGACCACCCGGCGCACGGATTGGTGCTTGAGGGGTTGGACGATGCGGTGCTCGAGGAGGTGCTCCGCTCGAAGAAGGTGAAGGCCCACGTCGGAGCGAGAATCGACACCGGTCTGGTGGCGGTCCATCCGAGCGAGCGAGGCCACCTCAAACAGGTGCTGGTGAAGTTGGGTTGGCCCGCCGAAGACCTTGCGGGGTACGTGGATGGCGAGTCACACCCGATCCTGCTGAAGGAGGAGGGCTGGACTCTCCGGCCGTACCAGCGCCATGCCGCTGAGAGCTTCTGGCATGGCGGGTCCGGGGTGGTCGTGCTGCCGTGTGGCGCAGGTAAGACCCTGGTCGGGGCGGCCGCGATGGGCATGGCCCAGGCGACGACCCTGATTCTGGTAACCAACACTGTGTCAGCCCGGCAGTGGCGTCACGAACTCCTGGCGCGGACTTCCTTGACGGAGGATGAGATCGGGGAATACTCCGGCGCGCGTAAGGAAATCAGGCCGGTGACCATCGCCACCTATCAGGTGCTGACTACCCGACGCAAGGGTGTGTATGCCCACCTGGAACTGCTCGACGCCCGCGATTGGGGCCTCATCCTCTATGACGAGGTGCATCTGCTTCCCGCACCGATCTTCCGGTTCACCGCCGACATCCAGGCACGGCGGCGACTCGGACTGACGGCCACACTCGTCCGCGAGGACGGGATGGAGGAGGAGGTCTTCAGCCTGATCGGGCCGAAGCGGTTCGATGCTCCCTGGAAGGAGATTGAATCGCAGGGGT
>JAUPKM010000220.1 GCA_030837445.1 Actinomycetota bacterium | reverse complement strand
GTCACCGTTCGACTTGCATGTGTTAAGCACGCCGCCAGCGTTCGTCCTGAGCCAGGATCAAACTCTCCGTAAATGCTTTGTGCGCCTTTCGGCGACTTGCGGTCACGGAAATGTGAACCTGACAAGACAGAGCTGATCGTAGATCAAACTGTCATGCCTCAAAGGAATCCTCATCCAACCCTGCGACCACCCCTGGCGGGGTTTTGGCCTGGTTGAATGCGGTATTCGGCATTAACTTTTGGCACGCTGTTGAGTTCTCAAGGATCGTACGCGCACCGACTCCGCGCCTTTCGGCTTGGTTTCGGGGCAACCTTCCCTACGTTACCAGACCTTATCCGCGTCCGCAACCCCCGGGGGGATCTTGGCCGCGGTGAACCCCGTCACGTAAGTGGCGGAGGGCCTTGTTCCCTGGGAACGTTCACCGGATTGCGCTTGTGCGCCTGGTGTCCGCTACTCCCTATCGGGCAACAAGGGAAACGTTAGACCACAAGGGTTTCGGTCCCTGCGGCACCCCCCTATCTGAGCCCCCAGTAGCCGTGAAAACGCTGATCAGGACCCCGCCGGCAGTCTGACACCGGCAAGGTTGCGCTTGCCCTTGCGCAGCAACACCCAGCCCCCCGCGAGGGTCGCCTGCGGCACAGTGTCAGGGTCCAGGACACGGACGTTGTCGAGGTAGGCCCCGCCCTCCTGGACGGCCCGTCTGGCTGCGCCCTTGGACTCGCAGAGACCGGTGGCAACCAGTAGCTCGACCACTGTCGGCAGCGGTTCACCGTCGGCAACGACCACGTGCGGAGCCTCGGCCAGGGCGGCATCGAGTGTCGCGACGTCAAGTTCGCCGAGGTCACCATGGCCGAACAGCGCCTTGCCCGCGGCGATCACCCTGGCCGTCTCGTCAGCTCCGTGGATCAGGCTGGTCAGTTCATCGGCGAGTGCGCGCTGCGCGGAGCGGCTGGCTCGGCGGTCGTCCCACGCGGAAACAATCTCCTCGATCTCCGCCGGGGAGCGCAAGCTGAACAGCCGTAGGAACCGCACCACATCGCGGTCGTCCGTGTTGAGCCAGAACTGGTAGAAGGCGTATGGGCTGGTCATGGTGGCGTCCAGCCAGATGGCGCCACCTGCGGTCTTACCGAACTTGGCGCCATCGGATTTGACGACCAGCGGCACGGTCAGCGCGTGCGCGACAGCGCCGCCGCGGCCTTCCACCCGACGAATCAGATCCAGACCAGCTGTGATGTTGCCCCACTGGTCCGCTCCCCCGATCTGCAACTGACAGGCAGCTGACCGGTACAACTCGAGGTAGTCGTAGGCCTGCAGAATCATGTAGCTGAACTCGGTGTAGCTGATCCCGTTGTCGGCCAATCTGGTGGCTACCGACTCCTTGGCCAGCATGGTGTTCACGCTGAAGTGTTTCCCCACGTCTCGCAACAATTCGATGGCAGTCAGTGGCGCCGTCCAGTCCAAGTTGGACACCACCCGAGCTGGGGCCGGACCGTCGAAGTCGAGCACCAAATCCAGCTGCGAGCGGATCAGCGCCAACCAGTCCGCCACCACGTCGGTGTCCTGCAGTGATCGCTCGGAACTGCGGCCCGAGGGGTCGCCGATGAGCCCGGTCGCACCCCCCACCAATCCGATCGGGCGATGGCCCGCCAATTGGAATCGTCGCAGGGTTAGCAGCGGCACCAGGTTGCCGACGTGAAGACTGGGGGCGGTCGGGTCGAACCCGCAGTAGAGCGTGATTGGTCCCCGCGCCAGCGCCGACGCGAGTGCGGTTTCATCGGTGGACTGCGCGACCAGACCGCGCCAGCGCAGATCGGCCAGTAGGTCACCTGTCGTCGGCAGGTCCTGGGCTGCCAGCGGGGTGTCGGTCGGCTCCACGGTGTCAGTCATGGCCCAATAGTGTCAGCGCTCCTCATCGACGCGGTCATCGACTGAGCCACGTCGGAGTCCTCTGGCCGCCGCTTCGGCCGCCACCAGTTGCTCGGCCACCCGGACCGGGGCGGTACCCCCCGGCCGCGACCGGCCTGCCAACGCCCCGGAGGTGCTCAACACGGCCCGGACATCGGGGTCCAGCGCCTCCGAGATTCCCGCCAGTTCGGCATCGGTGAGATCCCACAGTTCCACCCCGCGGGCCTCGGCGGCGGCCACACACGCCCCGGAGATCTCGTGGGCATCTCTGAACGGCACCCCCCGGACCACCAGCCAGTCCGCAATCTCGGTCGCCAGGGCGAAGCCCTCCGGCGCTGCAGCGGCCATCCGTTCGGTATCGAACTCCAGCGTGGCTATCATCCCGGCCACGGCAGGCAGCACCAGCAGCAGCGTGTCGACACTGTCGAACACCGGCTCCTTGTCCTCCTGCAGATCACGGTTGTAGGCGAATCCGAGACCCTTGAGGGTGACCAGGATGGCAGTCAGATTGCCGACCAATCGGCCAGACTTGCCGCGGGCCAGTTCTGCGATATCGGGGTTCTTCTTCTGCGGCATGATCGAAGATCCGGTGGACCACGAGTCGTGCAGTCGCGCCCAGCCGAACTCGCGAGAGGTCATCAGCACGACCTCCTCCCCCAACCGGGAGAGGTGAACCCCCACCAAGGCCGCCACGAACAGGAACTCGGCGACGAAATCACGGTCGCTGACCGCGTCGATGGAGTTCTCCGCAGCTCGATCGAAGCCAAGTTCGGCGGCCACCGCATCGGGATCCAGCGGTAATGCGGATCCCGCCAACGCGCCGGAACCCAGCGGACTGACGTTGGCGCGCGCACGCCAATCCGCAAGCCGCTCGCGGTCCCGTTGGAGAGCGTGCACGTGTTTGCCGAGTTCGTGCCCGAACGACACTGGTTGGGCGTGTTGCAGATGCGTGAAACCAGGGGACGGGTCAGCGACGTGCGCCTGCGCCTGCGCCAGCAGCGCCAACTGAAGTTCCAGCAGGGCAGCGTCCACCCGGTCACCGGCTGACCGAAGGTACAACCGGAAATCGCAGGCCACCTGGTCATTTCGGGAGCGTCCGGCGCGCAGCTTCCCGCCGAGGGGGCCGAGCCTTTCCAACAACCCGCGCTCGATCGCGGTATGCACATCCTCGTCTGCCTGGGTGGCCCGGAACGCGCCCGAGCCGACGTCCTCGGCCAGGGACTCAATCGCCGCGAGTACTGCTGTGTGTTCAGCCGGGTCGAGGAGGCCCGCCGACCGGAGCACGTTCGCGTGAGCCCGGGTCTGGGCCAAGTCGTACGGCGCCAGTCGCCAGTCGAACTGGACGCTCAACGACAGTGCCTCCAGTTCCGGCGAAGGTCCGGAACCGAACCGCCCCCCCCATAGCCTGGTCGGTCCGCCGGTTGCCGGAGGTGGCTCAGCCGGCGTCACGAACGAACCTGCTGGGACTGCTGCTCCCTCGTCGCGGCCAACTTGCTGGGCATTCCCCACAGCTCGATGAATCCCTTGGCCAGGGACTGATCGAAGGTGTCGCCTGTGTCGTAGGTCGCCAGGTTGTAGTCGTAGAGGGACTCCTCCGAGCGTCGTCCGGTGACGACCGCCCGACCGCCGTGCAGGGTCATCCGGATGTCGCCGGTTATGGTCGAATTGACCTCTGCCAGGAAGGCGTCGAGGGCGTACTTCAGCGGGCTGAACCAGAGTCCGTCATAGACCAGCTCCGCCCAGCGCTGGGAGACACCGGTGGTGAACCTGGCCAGATCGCGCTCGATCGTGACGCGGCCGAGCTCCCGGTGGGCAGCGATCAGCGCCATCGCGCCCGGGGCCTCGTACACCTCGCGGCTCTTGATCCCGACCAGCCGGTCCTCCACCAGATCCAGCCGGCCAACGCCCTGGGCGCCCGCGCGAGTGTTCAACTCCTCGATGATCGCCAGCATCGTCAACGGGCGACCATCGATAGCCACCGGTTCGCCAGCGACGAAGGTGATTACCACCTCATCGGCGGGCCGCGGCACCGCCGGATCCGAGGTGTACGAGTAGACGTCCTCGATCGGACCGTTCCAGATGTCCTCCAGGAAACCGGTCTCGACCGCCCGGCCCCAGACGTTCTGATCGATCGAGTAGGGCGACTTCTTGTTCACGTCGATCGGCAGATCCCGGCTCTCTGCGAACTCAATTGCGCGGTCGCGCGTCATCGCATAGTCGCGCACCGGTGCGATGCACCGCAGGTCCGGGGCGAGCGCGCCGATCCCGACCTCGAACCGCACCTGGTCGTTGCCCTTGCCGGTGCACCCGTGCGCCACGATGCTCGCGTCGTGTTTGCGGGCGGCCGCCACCAGGTGCTTGACGATCACCGGTCGGGAGAGTGCCGAGACCAGCGGGTAGGAATCCATGTAGAGCGCGTCCGCTTTCAGCGCGGGCAGGCAGTAGCCGTCGGCGAACTCATCCCGCGCGTCAGCCACCTCCGCCTCCACTGCCCCGCACGCCAACGCTCGCTCCCGGATGACCTCCAGATCCTCGCCACCCTGGCCCACGTCCGCAGCCACGGCGATCACCTCGGCACCGGTCTCCTCCTTGATCCACTCGATCGCCACGGAGGTGTCGAGGCCTCCCGAATAGGCCAGGACTACACGCTCGCTCACTGTTGTTCTCCTGTCGTCGTGATACCAGTTGGCATCATCGTCTACCACCCGCCAACGCGAGCAGTTCGGTGGCAACTACTTGCGCGCCGTCGGGCAGACGGCTCACCAGCAGCACCGTGTCGTCACCGGCAACGCAGCCGATGACATCGGGCAAGACCGTTCGGTCAATCGCGGAGGCCAAGAACTGCGCCGCCCCGGGTGGTGTCCGCAACACCGCGATGTTTGCCGATGCGTCGGCCGACACCAGCACCTCTGCGAGCAGGCGAGCCAGCCTGGATCGGCCGGCCGACACCGACTCCGGTCGTTGCGGGGCCGGGTCACCACCCTCGGCCGGGACTGCGTATACGGCGCCTGACTCACCGTCGTCGACCTTCACCGCACCCAGTTCATCCAGGTCGCGAGACACGGTCGCCTGGGTCACCTCGAAGCCGTCGTCGGCCAGCAGTTCCTGCAGTGCGGCCTGCGACCCGACTGGTCGCCGGGCGAGCAGTTCGACGATCCGCTGTCGGCGGGCAACGTGGGTCCGGGCGCTGGTCATGTCGGATCCAATGCGGTCACTGTGGCGGCCGCAACCTCGGCGATGGCGTCCGCCAACCCCTGAATCGCCCGGTCCGCCTCGTCATCGGTCAGCACCAATGGCGGCGCCAACCTGATGACCTCGCGGGCCACCGCGTTCACCAGCAGCCCCTGCTGTCGGGCGGCCACCTCCACTGCGGCCGCGGGCAGCCCCGGGGTCAGCACCACCCCTAGCAACAGGCCTCGACCACGGACCGAGTCGACCCCCGGCAGGGTCGCCAGTTCGCGCTGGAGTCGATCGCCGAGTTGCGTCGCTCTGGCGAGCAGGCAGTCGGACTCGATGGTGTCGAGCACCGCGAGGGCTGCGGCACAGGACACCGGGTTGCCGCCGAAGGTGGATCCATGACTGCCAGGTCCCAGCAGCCCAGCTGCGTCGCCGAACGCGATTGTCGCCCCGACCGGCAGCCCGCCGCCAAGCCCCTTGGCCAGCGTGACGATGTCGGGCTGCGCGCCGTCCGCGGTGTGAGCGAACCACTCCCCCGTACGGCCGACCCCGGTCTGCACCTCGTCGAGGACCAGCAGCGCCCCGGCCGCCTGGGCAATGCGGCCGGCCGCCGCGAGATAGCCCGGCGGCGCGGGGATCACGCCACCCTCGCCCTGCACAGGCTCCAGCACAACCGCCGCCGTCTGTTCAGACACGGCGGCGGCCAACGCTTCGCTGTCGCCGAAGGGTACGAACGACACCGACGGCGGCAGGGGTTCGAACGGCGCTTGCTTGGCGGGTTGACCGGTCAGTGCGAGCGCACCCATGGTCCTGCCATGGAATCCGCCGGCGGCCGCCACATATCCGCCTCGCCCGGTCAGCCGACCGATCTTGAAGGCGGCCTCGTTGGCCTCCGCACCGCTGTTGCCGAAGAACACCTTGCCGTCTCGACCGGCCAACTCCAGCAGTCGCTCCGCGAGCGCGATGGTCGGCGGCGTGGCTGAGAGGTTGCTGGTGTGGCCCAGCGTCGACAACTGCGAGGTGACCGCAGCGATCACCGCCGGATGTGCGTGGCCGAGGCAGTTCACCGCGATCCCTGCAAGCAGGTCGAGGTACTCGTTTCCGTCGGCGTCCACGACGGTGGCCCCCCGACCGGCGACAAGGGTGAACGGCGGCGTGCCGTAGTTGTTCATCAGCGACGCCGACCATCTGAGACGGCCTTCGGCATTGCTGCTCGGCGCGGTCACGGCTGCCAACCCTGACCGGCAGCGGGGTCGTCGTCAGCGATCACCATGGTGCCGACACCGGCATCGGTGAACACCTCCACCAGCATCGAGTGCGGGGCCCGGCCATCGATCACGTGCGCCCGAGTGACTCCACCCGCGACGGCCTGCACGCAGGCGGCCATCTTCGGAATCATTCCACTGGTGAGGTCCGGCAGCAGGCCGCGAAGTACCTCGACAGTGATCACCGGCACCACCGTCAGGTCATCCGGCCAACTCCGAAACATCCCGGGGACATCGGTCAGCATGATGAGCTTCTTCGCGCCCAGCGCCAGCGCGAGCTCGGCCGCGGCGGCATCGGCATTGATGTTGTAGGTGTCCCCCTCCTCCCCTCGGGCGACGGAGGAGACCACCGGGATGATGCCATCGGCCAACAGTGACGTCACCAGGTCAGGACGGACAGCGACGATATCGCCGACCTGGCCGATATCCACCGATTCGCCGTCCACCACCGCCATCCTGCGCTGCGCGGTGAACAGGTTGGCGTCCTCACCGGACATCCCGACCGCGAACGGTCCGTGCCGGTTGATCAGGCTCACCAATTGCCGCTGCACGCCGCCGGTGAGGACCATCCGGACGATGTCCATCGCCTCCGGGGTGGTGACCCGATAGCCGCCGCGGAACTCCGACTCGATCCCGAGGGCATCCAGCATCCCGGAGATCTGCGGACCGCCGCCGTGCACCACCACCGGCCGCAACCCGGCCAGCTTCAGAAACAGCACATCGGAGGCGAAGGACTCCTGCAACGTCGGATCGGTCATCGCATTACCGCCGTACTTGACCACCACGGTCGCGCCGCGGTGCTCAAGGAGCCAAGGGGTCGCCGCGGCGAACGTCTCTGCCGCCTGCCAGTCGGACCCGCGCGCAGTCAGCACGACTGTGCTGGTCTCGGGCACTGGGCTGGTCATGTCGCGTACGCCGAGTTCTCGTGAACGTAGGCCGCCGTCAGGTCATTGGTCCAGATGACCGCCGTCTGGTCGCCAGCCCGCAGCTCGATGTTGACGTCGATCTGCCTGTCGGAGAGATCCGCAGCGGCCGGGTCTGCGTGGGCCGCTCCATCGCGGCAGACTTCCACACCGTTGATGGTCACCCCCAACTCGTCCGGGCTGAAGGCTGCTGCAGTGGTTCCCACCGCTGACACGATCCGGCCCCAGTTGGGGTCCTCACCATACATCGCGCACTTGAACAGATTGCTGCGCGCCACCGCCCGGCCCACCTCGACGGCATCGTCTTCCGAGGCCGCCCCGCTCACCTCGATCCGGACATCCTTGCTGGCACCCTCAGCGTCGCCGATGATGTCCCGGGCCAGCTGCTGACAGACCCGCTGGACCATCGCGCCCAGTTCTTCCTCGGCCAGTGTGATTCCGGAGGCGCCGGAGGCCATCAGGATCACTGTGTCATTGGTAGACATGCAGCCGTCGGAATCGATCCGGTTGAATGTGCGCGCCACCGCCGAGGAGAGCACCCGGGCCGCCGCGGTCGCTGAGACGACCGCATCGGTGCTGAGCACGGCCAGCATGGTGGCCATCCCGGGGGCGATCATGCCGGCCCCTTTGACCATCCCGCCGACCGTCACCCCATCACCCCGGACCACTGCCTCCTTGGCGTGGCTGTCGGTCGTCATGATCGCGACTGCGGCATCGGCACCACCGTCGGTCGTCAGGGCCGCGGCGGCTGCATCGACGCCCTCGAGTAGCGCCGGCAGATCCAACCGGATACCGATAAGCCCGGTGGAGCAGACAGCGACATCGATCGGGGCCAGCCCGAGCACCTGCGCGGCGTGTTCGGCGGTGTGATGGGTGTCGGCGAATCCGGACGGTCCGGTGCAGGCGTTGGCGCCACCGGAATTCAGCACCACCGCGCGCAGGGCGCCGGTCTTCACGACTTCCCGGCTCCACAGCACTGGCGCGGCGACAACCCTGTTACCAGTGAACACCCCCGCAGCCACGTACTCCGGCCCGTCATTGACGACCAGCGCGACGTCGGGCTGACCGGAGGCCTTCAGCCCCGCCGCCACTCCCGCAGCCCGAAAACCAACCGCAGCCGTAACACTCATGGCGCAACTCCTGTCGCAGTAAGTCCGGTCGTCTCTGGCAGGCCCAGCATCAGATTGGCGTTCTGCAGGGCCTGCCCTGCCGCACCCTTGACGAGATTGTCGATGGCGCTGACGACCACCGCCCGGCCCGCGGCCACGTCGGCAGCAGCCTGGATAGCAACGCCGTTTCCGCCGACAACCCAGCCACTACTCGGCCAGCGACCTGCGGCCGTAAGTGAGACAAATGGCTCAGCCAGGTAGGCATCGTGCAGGCACTGCCGCAGCATCTCAGTGGTGGTGCCCGGGGTCAGCCGGGCGGTGCAGGTGGCCAGGATGCCGCGCGACATCGGCGCCAGCAGCGGAGTGAACGACAGCGTCACGCCGTCAGCTTCCCCGGCGGCCACCGCCCAGTTGAGGGCCTGCAAGATCTCCGGGGTGTGCTGATGGACCCCGCCGGCCTTGTAGGCCCCGACCGAGCCGCACACCTCACTTGCCAGCAGTGCCTCGCTCGGGCTCCGACCCGCGCCTGAAGTACCGCTTGCCGCGACCACCACGACGTCGAGGGGTTCGACCAGTCCGGCCGCCAGCAACGGGTGCAGCGCAAGAATCACCGATGTCGGGTAGCACCCCGGATTGGCCACCCGGACAGACTCGGCGATCCGTTCCCGGGCCCCGGGTAACTCCGGCAACCCATAGGTCCAGACGCCTGCGTGCTCCCCTGGGTAGAAATCGGCCCAGTCGGCGGCATCAGCAAGTCGGTAGTCGGCCCCAAGATCGACCACCGGGAGATCGGCGGGCAGCTCCCTCGCGATTGCCGCCGAGGCGCCGTGAGGTAGTGCCAGGAATACAACATCGGCCGTGGCGAGGGTGTCGGGATCAGCCGCCACCAACACCTGATCCGCGAGCGGGGTCAGGTTCGGGTGCACCTCTGCGACCTGCTTGCCGACCTTGCCGGCCGCGGCCAATGGACCGATCTCGATGTCCGGGTGAGCCAGCAGCAGTCGCAACAGTTCGCCGCCGGCATACCCGCTGGCGCCCGCGACCGCCGCCGTGATCGATGCACCCGGACCGGTGACTGAAGTACTCATGGACACAACGATATACGTATACACGCAACTCAGTTCCGGGGGGCACCGACCGGCGGCTGCAGCGCGTTGGCCACGATGGGAGACGTGGCAGGTATTCGCGACGTTTCG
>JAUPKM010000219.1 GCA_030837445.1 Actinomycetota bacterium | reverse complement strand
GAACAGCGGAGCGTCGAGCCGGATGACCATCACGCCGTCGTAGGTCTTGCGCTCCGGGTGGTTTTCGATACTGCCCCAGGCGGCCTTCTCGTCTGGCACCTTGCCCATGATGTCCAGCTCGATCCGGCTGGACCGATAGACAAGGCCGAGCACTGCCAGTCCGACGGCGAACAGCAGGCCATAGAGCGGACCGAAGACCAACACCCCGAACATCGCGGCCAGCGCCGAGGTGAAGTCGTTGCGTCGGATGGACTTGTAGCGGCGCAGCGCATTGACGTCCATCAGGCCCCAGACTGCCTGGATGACAATCGCCGAGAGCACCGCCTTCGGCAGCGGCGCGAGCAATTCGGCGAAGGCGACCAATGTCACCAGCACGAGGGCCGCGGCCACTATCCCGGTGATCTGCGTCCGCCCGCCGGAGCGCAGCGAGGCGGCCGTCTTCGACAGCGACCCGGCCACCCCCAGGCCACCGGAGAAGCCGGCCCCGAGGTTGGCCGCTCCGGCGGCGATGAGTTCCTGATTGGTATCGATTGTGTAGCCCTCCCGGGCCGCGAACAATCGCGCCGCACTCAACCCCTCGGCCAAACCCACCATCGCCAGCGACAGCCCACCCAGGATCACCGGAGGGATATCGGAGGCCGGGATATCGGGCAGACCCAGCGGTGGCAGGCCCAGCGGCACTGTCCCTACGGTGGTGACGCCCAGGTCGGACAGGTCGAGCCACGAGGACATCGCGATGGCCACGATCAACACCACCAGTCCCCACGGGACTCGCGGGGCCAGTTTTGCGCCAAGGAATAGGATCACCAGCGCCGTGACTCCCACGGCGGCCGTCAATGGGGTGAATTGACTGAGGTCCTTGATGATCTGAAGTGACCGGGCGAACACATCGCCGGTGACAGGTGGCAGCCCGAACAGGCTGGGAATCTCCCCCAGCACGATCAGCAGCACAAGGCCGAAGACGAAACCGGTCACGATCGGTCGCGAGAGGAACTCTGCCGCCCACCCCAATTTCGCCAGCCCACCGATCAGCAGGCCCAGTCCAGCGCCGATCGCCAGCGCCGAGGTAAGCGCGATCGCCTGGGCGGGGTCACCGTGGGCCATGTCGTTGACCAGCGATCCCGACAGTACCGAGACGGTGGAGACAGGTCCAACCACCAAGTGGGGCGACGAGCCGAGCACCGCATATGCCACCAGCGCCAGCGGGATTGCGTACAGGCCGACCAGCACCGGCACGCCCGCGATAGTCGCGTAGCCGAGCGACTGCGGAATCGCCAGGGCTGCCACCACCAGACCGGCCAGCAGATCCCCGGCGAGGTATCGGCGTCGATACCTCGGGAGCCAACGGACGGCCGGTACGTGGCGCGCCCAGCCGCCCACCGACCGGGTACCTGCATCCATCGTTACGCCATCTTCCGTTAATCTTCCATTCACCTGGGATGCTGACGGTACCGCCGTCCCACCGGGAACACTCGCCGGGAGGCACGATGGATCGCCAACCGGCGAGCGTGCTGACGAACACGCTGCAGCTGATGGCCGGTCCCGACGCCACCCCGCGGGGGAAGGTCAGGTTGCCGCGGTCAACCCGCTAGTGGCGCACCTGCAGGCGTGAGTCAGGAATCCTCCGGAATCATCAGGATCGCACCAGAGGGGCATTCGTTGACGCAGATCCCGCAGCCCTTGCAGTAGTCCAGGTCGAAGGCGTAGTCGCGCCCATTGTCGCCCTCACCGGAGCCTTCGGCGAATTTGCGGACAGCGTTGTCGGGGCAGACACCGAAACAGTTGTCGCAGCCGAAACAGTTGCCGCAGGACAGACACCGACGTGCCTCGAACAGGGCATTCGACTCGTCCAGACCCTGTTTGACCTCATCGAACGAATCCAGCCGGCGCGCCAGGTCCAGCGTCGGGCGCACCGTCTTGTCGGCATCCGAGTAGTACCACGTGTTCAACCGGTCGAAGGTCGCCAGCGCGGGTCGCGGCTGATGTACGAATGGTTCGCCGCGCAGCCAGCCATCGATATTGCGCGCCGCCAGCTTCCCGTGGCCGATCGCGACCGTCACCGTCCGCTCCGACGGCACCATATCGCCGCCGGCGAAGATTCCCGCCGAGCCGGTCATCATCCGTTCGTCGACGGCGACCACCCCATTCCTGACGACCAACCCGGGCACGTCATCGAGCAGCGAAAGGTCCACTTCCTGACCCAGCGCCAGTACCAGTGAGTCGGCGGCCAACTCGTCGGTCTCGCCGGTTGGCTGCGGGAAACCGTCGTCGTCCAGCTCCATCCGCTCGACCGTGATGTGGTCAGCGTCGACATGTTTGATGGTCGACAACCACCGCATCAGCACCCCCTCCTCGAGCGCCTCCTGCACCTCCAGATCGTTGGCCGGCATCCGATCCCGGGTGCGCCGGTAGACGATGATCGCCTCGTCGGCGCCCAACCGCTTGGCAGTCCGGGCCGCGTCCATCGCGGTGTTTCCGCCGCCATACACCACCACCCGACGCCCGAGCAGCGGCTTCTCCTCGCCCTCCATCTCGCGCAGCATCCCGATCGCATCCAGCACATGCGCCGATTCCCCTGCCGGAATGTAGGTGCGTTTACCGATGTGCGCGCCCACCGCCAGGAACACAGCGTCGAAGTTGCCCGCCGCCTTGGCCGCCAGCACATCGTCCACCCGACTGTTCAGGGTCAGTTCCACACCGGCGTCGAACACCCGCTGCAACTCGGCGTCCAGCACATCCCGCGGCAGCCGATAGGCGGGAATACCGAACCGCATCATTCCGCCGGCCTTCGGTCCGGCGTCGCGCACCTCGACCTGGTGACCGAACCGCCGCAAGTGGTACGCGGCCGACAGGCCGGACGGACCGGCCCCGATCACCAGCACCCGCTTACCGGTGTCGACCTCGACCGGCGGTAACGTCCACCCCTCGCTGAGAGCGGCGTCGCCGAGGAACCGCTCCACCGAGTTGATCCCCACCGGCTGGTCGAGTTGGGCACGATTGCAGGCGGTCTGGCACGGGTGATAACAGACCCGACCCATGATTGCGGGAAACGGGTTGTCAGCCACCAACGTGCGCCAGGCGTCCTGGTAGCGCCCCTCTTCGGCGTCGTACAGCCACCCCTGGATGTTCTCGCCGGCTGGGCAGGCGTCATTGCAGGGCGGTAGACCGTTCTGGTACAACGGCCGCTCGGTTCGCCAGGACCCGGTCTTGTTAGCCAGGCTCGATCCCGGGTCCAGCGTGATCGCGAACGGTTTATCCATCAGAACACCTCTTCCGCGGTGACCACGTTCTCGGTCGCCATCAGTTCGGCGGCAAGTGCCTCGTCCTGGTCGGCGGCCAACAGCGAGTAGCGAGCGATGTTTCGGTCGGCCTGCTGCTGCAGCCGCTCCAGCGTCGCCACGTCAGGTTCCGCGCCGAAGAGATGGCCATAGCGGCGCTGCCGTTTCAGATAGTCCACCACCGGGACCTGCGAGCGGATCTTGGTCACGGACGTGACCTCGCCGTGATGGGCCTCGAACACCGGGAACAACCCGCTCTGGGTCGCCAACCGCGCCAGGTTGATGGTGTCGTTGCTGGCCGACCCCCAGCCGAGCGGGCACGGCACCAGGACGTGCAGGTAGCGGGCACCTCGGATGGACATCGCCGTCGTCGCCTTCGCCTCCAGATCGTGCAGGTCCGCCACCGTGGCGGTCGCGACGTAGGGGATGTCATGGGCCATTGCGATCCGAGGCAGGTTCTTGCCTTGCCCGAAGACATTCCCGGGATGCTCCCCGACTGCCTGGGTGGTGGTGGTCCTGGCCGCCGGCGGGGTCGCACCGGAGCGCTGGACGCCGGTATTCATGTACGCCTCGTTGTCGTAGCAGATGTACAGCACGTCGTCATTGCGCTCGAACATCCCCGACAGCGTCCCCATCCCGATATCGACGGTGCCGCCGTCGCCACCCTGGGCGACCACCCTGACGTCGGATCGCCCCTTCACCCGGAGTGCCGCGGCCACGCCACTGGCCACCGAGGGTGCATTTCCGAACAGCGAATGCAGCCACGGAATCTGCCAACTGGTCTCCGGGTAGGGGGTGGAGAACACCTCCAGACAGCCGGTCGCATTGACCGCGACGATCTTGCCGTCGCAGGCCCTCATCGCAGCATCGAGCGCGTAGCGCGCCCCGAGCGCCTCGCCACATCCCTGGCAGGCCCGATGACCGCTGTTGATCGAGTTGCTGCGTTTCGGATCCGACTGCACCGAGCTGACATCCAACAATCGGTTACCGACCGCAAACGAACCCACCTGATAGAACTTCAGATGCTCGGTCATCGGTTACCCCTCGGAGTGATCGGAGTGGTCGGATTACCGGCGTGCGGATCGCCGACCGCACCCAGGTCTCGGAGCATGTTCTCGGCCGCCGGACCCGACCGGCGTTTCGCCTTTGTGCGGGCAAGCTCGCGTTCGATCAGGTCGTAGCGAAGGTCCAGGAAGGACAACTCGGCCAGTTCCCGCCGCTGCGCCTGCAGCATCATCTCCCGCAGCGAGGAACTCAGTATCGGCCGGCCGCCCAGACCGGCGATCACGGTCTGGGTGGGAATCGAGAGGCCGGCCAAGGCGGTGCGGATATTCGAGCTCACGATTCCGCCGATTCCCACTGCCAGCGACTTCTCCAACACCACCACGTCGGCCGCCCCGGCCAATGCCTGCCGTACCTGCGCCAACGGGAACGGCCGGAATGAGGTGATACCCAACACTCCGACCCGGTGGCCGTCCGCTCGCAGTTCATCGACGGCATCCTTCAACGTCCCCAACACCGACCCGAGAGCGACCACCACCGTCTCGGCATCCTCCAACTGATAGCAGGACACCAGCCCACCGCGGGTACGGCCGGTCGCCGCGCCGAACTCGGCCGCGATCTCCGGAATCAAATCAAGCGCCTGCATCTGTCGCAGGTGGGCGAGATAGCGGACCTCAGTGAAGGCCTCCGGCCCGACCATCGCACCGATTGACACCGGCTCGTCGGGATCCAGGATCTGCCGAGGTTCGAATGACGGCAGGAACGCGTCGACCACCTCCTGCGACGGCAGATCCACCTCCTCCACCGCGTGGGTCAGGATGAAGCCATCCATGCAGACCATCACTGGCAGCGACACTGCCTCCGCCAGTAGGAAAGCCTGGATGTGCAGATCCACCGCCTCCTGATTGTCCTCGGCGTAGATCTGGATCCAGCCGGAGTCTCGTTGACTCATCGAGTCCGAGTGGTCATTCCAGATGTTGATCGGCGCCCCGATCGCCCGGTTGGCCACGGTCATCACGATCGGAAGCCCGAGACCAGAGGCGTTGTAGACCGCTTCGACCATGTACAACAGTCCTTGGCTGGCGGTCGCCGTATACGACCGAGCCCCCGCCGCGGAGGCTCCGATCGAGGCGCTCATCGCCGCGAATTCACTTTCCACGTTCAGGTACTCACAGTGATCCAACTCGCCCGATTTCACCAACCGGCTGAGGGTCTCCACGATGTGCGTCTGCGGGGAGATCGGATAGGCACAGATCACTTCAGGTCGGGACAGGGCGACCGCCTGGGCCACGGCCTGCGAACCCTCAATCTGTTGTCGCATCGGCGCTGTCCCTCCAGGTTGCCAACTGCTCATGGACGTCGGCGTAGGCAGCAGCCGCCGCAGCTGCGTTCGCTTCACCGGTCGCACCCGGGAATCGCTCCAGCACGGCTCCCTGAACCCCGTCCAGCGAGACCATCCCGGTCAGCGCCGCGAACCCTCCCAACAGGACTGCATTGGGGACCGGTCGACCCAAGTACTTCAGGGCGAGATCCGTCGCGGCGACCGTGACGATCCGCTCGGGCCGATGCGCTGCGGCAAACTCCTGCAGCCCTATTGTCTGCAGCGAGTGTCTGGTGTTGACCAACAGGTAGCCGTCGGTCGGCAGCCCGGACAGCAGGTCGACCTGATTCAACAGGGTGGCGTCCTGCACGATCAGTGCGTCGGGGACCAGGATGGGTTCGCGGTTGCGAATCTGCTCGTCGGCGATCCGGCAGTAGGCCACGACCGGTGCGCCGGTGCGCTCCGAACCGAAACTGGGAAAGGCCTGTGCGTGCTTGCCGGCGCCAAACGCCGCCACCGACAGAAGTTCCGCCGCGGTGACGACACCCTGACCGCCGCGACCGTGGATACGGGTCTGGAACACAGCCCTCCTCTAGGTCTCCCGCGGGGAGTCCGAGATGCCAGCGACGCCCGGCGGGTAACTGATACCACCCAGCGTATCCGCGTATGTCCCATCGTCGCAGCGGCCAGGGTCGTCAACCATCCGCCACCCGCGGCGAATCAGGTCGACGCCGGTATGCGCGCCACCCTCCCGGGGCACTAGGTTGCTTCCCATGAGCGCACGAAGAGTAGCCCTGCTGACCGCAGGCGGCCTTGCCCCTTGCCTGTCCTCCGCCGTCGGCGGCCTGATCCAGCGGTACACCGAGGTCGATCCAAGCATCGAACTGATCGCCTACACCGACGGCTACGACGGGTTGCTTCGCGGCAACTCGATCGAGGTGACCCCGGAGGTGCGGGCGGGCGCTGCCCGGCTGCACGACTTCGGCGGAAGCCCGATCGGCAACAGCCGGGTGAAGCTGACCAACGTCGACGACTGTGTCAAGCGCGGACTGGTGCAGCCCGGTCAGGATCCGCTGAAAGTGGCGGCCGATCAGCTGACTCGAGATGGGGTCGACGTGCTGCACACAATCGGTGGCGACGACACCAACACCACGGCGGCGGATCTGGCCGCTTACCTACATACGAACGACTACGAACTGATCGTCGTCGGCCTGCCCAAGACGATCGACAACGATATCTTCCCGATCAAGCAGTCCCTCGGCGCCTGGACAGCGGCTGAACAGGGTTCGATCTTCGCCCAGAATGTGATCGCCGAACACAGCGCCGGCCCTCGGGCGCTGATCGTGCACGAGGTGATGGGCCGCGGCTGTGGCTATCTCACAGCCGAGACGGCCCGTGCCTACCGCACCTGGTTGGACTCCCAGGAGTGGCTGCCAGGGATCGGCCTGGACCGGGCCCAATGGGATGTGCACGCGATCTACATCCCCGAGATGGATATCGACATCGCGGCCGAGACGGCCCGGTTGCACAAGATCATGGACGACCTCGGAAACGTCAACATCTTCCTCTCCGAAGGGGCCGGGGTGGGGCGGATCCTGGAAGAACTGGAAGCAGCCGGCGAGTCGGTGCCGCGGGATCCATTCGGTCACGTTCGCCTCGACAAGGTGAACCCGGGTCAGTGGTTCGGCCATCAATTCGCGGACTCGCTGGACGCGGCCAAGACGCAGGTGTTCAAGAGCGGCTACTTCGCCAGGTCGGCGGCGGCCAATGCCGAGGACCTGCGGTTGATCAAGACCTGCACCGACGCCGCTGTGGACTGCGCACTGTCGGGCGTGGGTGGTGTCATCGGTCAGGACGAGGACGCCGATGACGTCCTCCGCGCGATTGAATTTGATCGCATCCGAGGTGGAAAGCCGTTCGACATCGACCAACCGTGGTTCACTGAGCTGCTCGCCGACATCGGACAGCCGAAAGGCGCCAACATTTCCGGCTAAGCCATCGGCACCGGAAAACGTACGGTGCTGCCGAGGCCTTCAGACCCCGGCAGCACCGTACGTGTCTTTCTCTCTGACCATTGGCCAGCGACCCGACCTAGTTGATCGTCGTGTTGTGGAACGTGGCCTGGCCTTGTGCGCTCCAGGTGCGGAATCCGACCTGCGTGCCTGTCGGCGCCTTCATCCCGCAGCCGCTGCTGGCCAGCGCCCCGGTGAGGCTCGCGACATCGAACATCCGGACCCCGTCAATGGTGGCGTAGAGGCTGTCGCCCTGGGCGACGACCACGACCCTGTTGGCCTTGTTGACATCCAGACCGGTCGGCCACTTGACCTTGGCCAACGGGGTGCCGCATTCACGGCCGTCCTGCCACACCCGGAGCAACAGCGCCTTGCCGAAGCCGGCGTTGACGTTGGCATAGCCCGGATCGAACTGGAAGGAGTAGCCGCTCACCGCAGCACCGGTGCCCAGGGTCGCCCTGGTCCAGATGCCGTAGCCCCAGCCGGACACCAATCTGGCATCGGTCGTGAACGCCATATCCTGGGTGTTGCGCTGGACAGTCGACACAACACGGGCCTCGTTGCCGTGCACCATGTTGACCTGATTGGCACCGATCGTGGCCTTTCCGTAGACAAGTTTCCAGAGGCCGGCGGAGACCTCGCCGACGTTGCACCGATTGATGACGGTGCGGGCCAGTTCCTTGCTGGCCGTACCTCCGCGGCCCGTGACAGTGACCGTGTAGACACCGCAGGGGACCGACTCGAAGGTGAAGGTGCCGGCCCGGTTGAAGACCTCTTGGCTCTCCGAGAAACCGGCGGTACCCATGGTCGGACTGATGGCGACGAGCATCCGCGGATACGTCACATTGGATCCGACCGGACCGGTGAAGGCAACGTGCACCTGACCTTGACCGTCCTCGGACACCTTCACGCTGGGATCCACCGCGGGGGTGCCGGGGGCGCCCAGCCGCTCAAGGGAATTCTCCTTGCCGACGGCCCCCACTGCCTGGCCGTTGATGGCGCGGACCCAGACACTCCACTTGACGTTCGGGTCGAGCATCAGATCGTGGCTGCGGGCGGCGCTGGACACGGTCTGCCAGACCGGCG
>JAUPKM010000028.1 GCA_030837445.1 Actinomycetota bacterium | reverse complement strand
CTCTTCCGATCTTGAGGCGGCGATGGCTAATTCGCTTCTGCCCGAGACAGGTGAATTCGCGGCCACGCTGGCGGAGGTATGTGATGGTCCACTGGGCTTCCGCAATCTTGACGTGGTGCGCAGCACAGCGGACTAGCTGTTCCTCTTATGGAGGTTGGTAACGGCGGGGCGGCGCTGGTGGGTACCGTTGGGCGCTAGCCCCCGAGCCGGCTGCGGACGACGGGCCATTCACTCCGGAGGATCGAGAACACCACTGAGTCGCGGTAGCTGCCATCGCGCCGCAACATGTGTTGACGCAGAACGCCTTCCTGCGTCGCGCCGATCTTGCGCAGGGCAGCTTGCGATCGCAGGTTGGCGTTGTCCGTCTTGAACTGCACGCGTTCAGCGCCGAGGGTGTCAAAGGCGTAGCCGAGCAGTAGCAGCTTCGTGGCGGGATTCACATCCGTACCCCACACCTCGGGACGGTAGGTCGTGTAGCCAATCGACAGGTGGTTGTTGTCGATGCTGACGTCGTAGAAGGAACTGCAGCCCACCGCGGCAGCTACCGGCAACTCGTCGTGCGGCTTCGCGAGTCGAACCACAAACGGCCAGCGCCCGGTGGCAGCCCCCTTCGCTGCATAGGCGTCCCAGTCGCGCGGCCCGTCAAGCTCGACTGGCAGGTGCTCCCAAATTCGCGAATCCTGAAGTGAGTCCGCCAGTTCGGGTGCATCGCTGCTGACGTATCTGCGAAGTGTGACGGCATCGGACTGCAACTCGAGGTCAGCGGGAGGTGGCCACGTCAGCGCCATCGGAGTCCCTTCGCGAGTCGGTCGGCACCCCCAACCTAGTCGCAATCTCAGGCGTTCCCGAATACTCTCGTCCCACACACAGCTGCCCTACCCACCCCATCGATCGCTCGGAGGCATCGTGAAAGGGCTCCTCGCCGCGCTCGCGACTGCGGTCGCTGCTGCGCTCGGAATCGGGGTGGCCGCGCCCGCCCCGGCCGGCCCGGGCGGCGCAATCTCCACCGACTTCTCGCCCGCAGACACGCTCAACGGGGTCGTCTACGCAGCCCAACCGATAACTGTCGCCGGAACCCAGAAGTACATCGTCGGGGGTACCTTCACCGACGCGGGCAGCGTGGGCAACGACTACATCACGATCCTCAATGCCGATGGCAGTGTCTACCCCGGCTTCAGTCCGGCGAATGCGCTCAACGGTGGCGTCAGCTCGCTGCAAGCCATCACGGTCAGCGGCGAGCAGAAGTTCCTGATCGGGGGCAACTTCACCGACCTTGGTGCCGCAGACAACGACCGCGTCGCTGTCCTCAATTCCGACGGCTCAACCTACACCGGGTTCAGCCCCGGAGCACGGTTCAACTCGACGGTGTCCTCGGTCGCTGCGTTCACCGTCGATGGCGTCAACAAATACCTGGTCGGAGGTGCTTTCACGGATGTCGGCGGGACAACGAACGACCACCTCGCGCTGCTGCATGCCAACGGCGTTGTCGATCCCAGTTTCGCCCCCGGACCCGGTATCAACGGTGTAGTCAGGTCCATCGCGCCGATGAGGATTGACGGCCAGATCAAGTTCCTGGTGGGCGGAGACTTCAGCAACGCAGGCGGATCCAACGACGCGATCGCCGTTCTCAATCTCAACGGCTCGCCCTACCCGGGGTTCGCCCCCGGCGACGAAATCGGTGGCGTCATCACCTCCGCGCTCCCGCTGACAGTTGGTGGGCAGTTGAAGTACCTCGTGACCGGTGACTTCAACGACGTGGGGGCCGCGCGCAACAACCGAGTCGCGATGTTCAACCCCGACGGAACGGTCTACACCGGATTCTCGCCCCTGCGCAGTCTCAACTCGACGGCGTATGCCGCTGCGCCGGTGACCATCGACGGGGTCCGCAAGTACCTCGTGGCAGGTAGCTTCACCGACGTCGGCCCCGCGGCGAACGACTACCTCACGGTGCTCAACGCGGACGGTTCGATCTATGACGGCTTTGCCGTCGGACCGACCTTCAGTTTCGCTGTCCTAGAGGCGTCCACGGTCGTTGTTGCGGGGCGCACCCGGTACCTGGTCGGCGGCATGTTTTCCAATGCGGGGACGGCGGCGAACGACGCGGTAGCCCTGGTAGATGCGCCGGTGATCACCCCACCGGCGTCGGCGCGCATGCTGCGCGCAATCGGAACACCGCGATCAAATGTCTTCACCATTCGATGGACGGTTCCGCAAGGGACCAGCATCACGCAACCCGTGGAGTACTACCGGCTGACCGTGCGGCGCCCGGGTCGCACCCAACTCATCATCAATGTTTCGGTGGCCGGCAACAGGACCGCAGTCGAGCTTCGCCGCGCACGACTCACAGCGGGGCTGCCGCCAGGTCGGCACCTATTCGAGGTGAAGGTGGTAGCAGGCAACAAGTCGGGGACTGGACCGCCCGCGGTGGCCCGATTCGTGGCTGTGCGCTGACTGGTTCGTCGCGTCCGTGCGGCGTTCGTCGGCGCCGGTGGCCGCCTCCGGGATCACCGACGCGTCGCCCCGGTCGGTCGGCGAGGCGGCAACGCCCGAGAGTATAATTTGCCCCTTGGAATTTTCACGGGGCAGGGCTAGCATGGGCTCATTCGTTTGTCAATCCCAAAGAAGACAGGTGCATCCAAATGGCCAAGAATTCAGCCGTCACGCTGGCGGCGGCCACCGCTGGCGTACTTGTCGCCTTTTCCTCGCTCTCCGTCGCGTCACCGGCTGCGGCGGTCGACCCTGGCACACCGGCCGCAGCTGTCGGTGCAACCACCCGAGCAGCCAAGGAGAACAATTGCTTCCAGACAGGCTCTTGGCGATTCTGGACTCAGGGGACGCCGGCCAACCGGCCGGGCTACATGACTCTGACTGTGCGGGGTAGGGGGGTCAATGCCGCCTACATCCGCGGCTTCTACCGCTCCTACGATGGTCGCACGCGAGGGGAGATCAACGGGTATCTGAATGCGCCATGCGGTCAACGCTGGAGCGGCAGGTTCGATGACAAGTCGTATCCATTCAACGAGGGTCCTTTCGTCGCCTCGTTCAACCGCGGCAGCAAGACTTTCAGCGGCTGGTTCAAGACGCATGACGGTTGCAACTACGTCATCAACCTGATTCGGCCGTGCAAGTTCACCTGGCGTGGAACCAAGATCTAAGCCCTCCTACCTCAGGGAGTGGCCAACAGGCGCGTCCTGAGGTACCTCCCTGACTTGCCACCCGTCCGTGAGTAGGAGACGCTGACCGCCACCCCACACACATGGTGATCTGCCGAATCGCCCAACTGCCGTATCGAGTTAGATCCGGGTCAGGAGTTAACGTGCCATCGTCACCGAAAGCGACAACCAACAGGTGGGTGGGTCTGGCCGGAGTGACAAAGGCGGGGGTCATCGCCGGTGCGGCCCTGCTTCTCATGGGTGCCAGTTGTCAGTCCACGTCGACGTCGAGTTCCTCCGCGGCGCCCAGTTCGACCGACGCGGCCAGTTCCGCCGCGCCCAGTTCGGCCGCCGTCACCCTCGTCCCCGTCGACAACGCGGACGACCCGTTTACCCCGCCGGTCGCCCAGGATGCAAAAGATGTGCCTCCTGTCGAGACAAAGCAGCCGACGGAGGTTTCGGGCGACAAGGTGGGCCTCTACGGTGGCTCCGAGGAGATCAACTCCTGTAACAAGAAGCAACTCAGCGACTTCCTCGCGGCTCCCGAAAATCGCCAGATGG
>JAUPKM010000218.1 GCA_030837445.1 Actinomycetota bacterium | reverse complement strand
CCCGCGCATGGAGGCGCACACCGGGTCGACGACCAGGGGGACTGCGCCGGCCAGGCCGAGGTCGCGCCAACTCCCCGCCACCGTCTCGATGACGGCGCCGGAGGCCAGGAACCCCGTCTTGCCGGCCTGCACCCCGATGTCGGTGGCTACCGACTCGATCTGACCGGCGATGACGTCGGTGGGGATCTCGTGACAGCCCGTGGCCCCCAGCGAGTTCTGCACCGTCACCGCGGTCACCGCGACCAGCGCGTGCGCTCCGAGCAGGGCCAGGGTGCGCAGGTCGGCCTGCATTCCGGCGCCGCCGCCGGAGTCCGAACCGGCGATGGTCAGTACCCGCACCGGGGTCTGGGCGGGCCGGGGTGGCGGTGGAAAGTCCATGGCGTGCCGAGGCTAGCAGCGGCCCGGCGCGCGGGCCGGTGACGATGTGCGGGCGTGCGATCCGAACACGGTCAGCGGTCATTGCAGGTATCGGATGGCAACCCGAAGCGGTTCCGATGATGTGGCGATGTCACCCAGGTAGGGATGGGACAAGTCCAGCACCAGGAACAGGTTGGCCGCTACCAGGGCACCGACGGTCAACGTCGCCACGGAGTGCATGCGCTGACTCTCCACGCCGAAGGCGATGGCCGAGCCGAGCACCAGCCCGCTGGTCAGGAAGATGACCGCCCACAACGGCCAGGTCGGTCCGGCGTCCGCACCGGCCTGGATCAGCCGTTCGGTCCGGCCCTAGCTGATCTTCTCCAGGGTGCCCACCGATGTGGCGAGGAAGGTCTTCTGGATGTCGGTGCGGGGCTGGACGTCCTGGATGGTCCGATAGAGCCGCTGCAGGGCCTGTTCGGTCTCAGGTGAGGTCCCGCCCCGGGCGGCGATGGGCCACTCGTCCTCGGCGGCGCGTGCGTACGCCAGCAGGTCGGTCCGGATCCGATCGGCGTCGGCGGCGTCGAAGACGGTGCGGTCCCGGGCCAACTGCACGATCGCCGCCCCCTCGGCTCGCGCCAGTGCGTCGGCCGCGTTGATCTGGCCCCACATCGAGGAGACGACGAAGCCGACGAAGAACGCGTACACGAAGGCGATCACGCCGTACCCGAACCGGAGGGCATCGTTGTGATCGTCGGTGCGCAGCCCCGGGAAGGTTCTGCGCAGGAGCGCGCCGATGAGTGTGGCCCCACCTGCGACCAGGACGATGAGACCGGCCAGTAGCAGCCAGGAGGGAAGGTTGGTGATCAGCCAGACGCCCATGTTCTCCTCCGGACGCCAGTCAGTTGAGGTCGACCAGGACCGGGGCGTGGTCGCTGGGTGACCCGATCCGGTTCTTGCCGGTTTTGCGTTCGTCGCGGGCGATCTCGGCGTGCACCACGCGGGCGGCCAGCGCCGGGGAGGCCAGGATGAAGTCGATCCGCATCCCTTCACGGCGGGGGAAGCGCAGTTGGGTGTAGTCCCAGTAGGTGTAAACGCCCGGTCCGGGGGTGAACGGCCGCACCACATCGGCGAAGGACGTTTCGATGGCCGTGAACGCCGACCGTTCCGGCTCGGTGATATGCGTGCTGCCGCGAAAAAACTCCACGTCCCACACGTCCTCGTCGAGCGGGGCGATGTTCCAGTCTCCGGTGAGTGCGATCTGACCGCCGGGATCGGCCTGCAGCCAGGATTCCGCGGTATCACGCAGTGCGGCAAGCCATTCCAGTTTGTAGCGGTAGTGCGGGTCGTCCACGGTACGTCCGTTGGGCACATACAGGCTCCACACCCGGACCCCGGCGCAGGTGGCGCCCAGCGCCCGCGCTTCAGCCTTTCCGTCCGTCTTCTCGCCGTCACCCCACAGCGGCTGGCCGGGGAAACCGGCCTGAACATCGTCCAACCCCACCCGGGAGGCGATCGCCACCCCGTTCCACTGGTCGTGCCCGTAGTGCGCCACCTCGTAGCCGGCCGCCACGAATGCCATCGCCGGGAACTTGGCGTCGGCGCACTTCGTCTCCTGCATGGCCAGCACGTCGACCTCGGCGCGGATCATCCAGTCGACGACTCGTTCGGCCCGGGCGCGGACCGAGTTGACGTTCCAGGTTGCCAGTCGCATTCGTCCGGCCCCGTCAGTGTCCGAACGGGTCGGGAACGTCACCGGGTATCCAGGACAAGCCGGGCACACCCCAGCCGTTGGACTTGACGGCACGTTTGGCCGCTCGGGCGTGCCGTCCGATCAGCGTGTCCACGTAGAGGAATCCGTCGAGGTGGCCGGTCTCGTGTTGGAGCATCCGGGCGAACAATCCGGTGCCCTCCAAGGCCACCGGGTTGCCGTCGCCGTCCAGGCCGGTGACCTTCGCCCACGTCGCCCGGCCGCAGGGGAACGACTCTCCCGGAACCGACAGGCAGCCCTCGTCGTCGGTGTCGGGATCCGGCATCGTCTCGGGAATCTCGGAGGTCTCCAGAACCGGGTTGATCACGACCCCGCGTCGGTGCGCGGCCTTGCCGCGCTCGTCGGCGCAGTCGTAGACGAACAGTCGCAGCCCCACTCCGATCTGGTTGGCGGCCAATCCGACGCCGTTCGCGGCGTCCATGGTCTGGTACATGTCCTCGATCAACGCGGGCAGGTCCGCCGGCAGGGAACCGTCGGGCCCCACCGGCACCGGGGCCGTCGCGGTGTGCAGGACAGGATCGCCGAGTATCACGATGGGTCGAACCGCCATGACCGCCGAAGTTAGCGCTAACGCAGACCCGCCCGACGCGCGGGGTCGGCTGCGGTGCGCGGGGTCGGTGTCGTGGTTGAATGACGCACGAAACACAGGGATGTCATT
>JAUPKM010000217.1 GCA_030837445.1 Actinomycetota bacterium | reverse complement strand
TCCGGTCATTGCGTGGCGGATGGTGGTGGAAGACGACCGCCACCCGCTTGTCCGCGTTGGGCGTGCGGCGCAGCGCGGCCCAGTGCAGGGCCAGGTCGGCCAGCCGCGTCACCCGGTCGGGGATGGGCACCAGCCTGGCCAGCAGCGCACCGGTCACCGGATCGACGGTGTCCAGTTCCCGGGTGGCGACCGGCAGAGTGATCAGGTTGCCGTCGAACTCCGGCTGCGCGGCCTGGGTCGCGACGTCCAGGGTGGACAGGCCACGAGGACCGCCCGCCCACTGCTCATACGAGGCGATCGACGTCATCGCCTGCAGGACCGGCACGTCCAGATCGGGCAGAACCCGGGAGTACCGGGGATCGACGATGGTCATCGACATGGACATCACATTGACCAGCACGTCCACGCAGGCCCGCCCGTCGCGGGTGAAGAACGCCTCGACCAGCTCATCGGCCCCGAGATTCCCGAGCTGCTCATCGCGGAACCGGTAGCCGAAGACCGGCAGCACGTTGGCGCCGCGCTCCTCGATCGCGAGGACCAGGGCGTGCAGGTGCTCCAGGTTCTGGTTGAGCCAGTACACCTGGGGGAACAGCAGCCCGACGGTGGGCCGATCCGGTTCGAGGTGCCGGGCGTAGTCCTCGAGATCGGCGAAGTCCCCGTGCCGGGGGTGGTGGATGCCCTGGCGCAGCACTGCGGTCGGGGCCGGGACGTCGCGGCGGTCTCCGGCGCCCCAGGCTGCGACGGTTTGGAGAACGGTGGCGACGTTGACCGTCCCGCCGGAGGCCAGCAACCGGCACAGCGCAGCCCAGCGGTCGTCGTCGACTCCGTCGCTGATCCGCCTCGCGGCCAGCACAGTCTCCTCGTCGCCGCCCTCGGGGTGAACCAGGACGAACGGCGTCGGCACGCCGTCGGAGCGCCGACGGTCGAGGGCCGCAACCAGCGATTCCCACGCCGGACAGCTCATCGTGCCGCCGTGCAAAGTGATCACAACGGCGTCGGCGGCCATGGCCGTCTCGACGAAGGCCGCCACTCTGACAGGGTCGGACAGCTGGGCCGCGCTGCGGGCCACCACCTGCAGTCGCTGGTCGTCGCCGGCGAGCGACGCCGCGGCCTGGGAGAGTATCGGTAGCTCGGTCGCGGTGGCGCTGCAGTAGCAGATGGTCGTCATAGCCCCTCCAGTTCGGCCAGGGTTCGGTAGATCAGGCACATCGCCGCGCCGTCCGAGTCCGCGTCGGCACCGGCCAGCCGGGACGGGCAGTCACCCGGGCAGCGCCGGCGCAGCGGGCAGCGTCCGCAGGGGCCGCGCAGCCGTCGGCCGGCAAAGGCCCGGTCCAGGACGGACCAGTCGATGCCTGCGGGATCGTGGATGTTGCCCGCGACCAGGCCAGGGTCACCGACCGCCTGCGAGCAGGGGTACAGCGTGCCGTCGGGGGCGACCGCCAGGCTCTCGCCCCGGCAGGCATGGCAGTAGTCGGTGATCGCAGCGTCCGGTCCCGGTCGGAGCGCCGCGGCCCGGCGGACCGCGGCCAGTTCCCGCCAGACCAGCGGGGTACCCCGCAACGCCCGGAGTCCGCCCAGACGCCGGTACAGGGCCCGGACCCCGTCGGCCAGCTGCGCCGGAGAGGCCGCCAGGTCCGCTCGTCCGGCTGCGGACCCGAGACGGACCAGCGGATCCAGGCCGAGCCCGCGGACACAGGAAAACCCGGCCAGTATCGTGACCAGCTCACCGAGGTGCGGAGCGTTGACCGAGGTCACCACTGTGGTGATCGTGGCGGGCACCCCTGCGTCTCGCAACAGGCCCAGGCCCCGGAAGGTGTCTGCGGAACGGCCTCGCAGCCGGTCATGCACCGGCGGGGGCCCGTCGAGGCTCGCCCCCACCTGAACCTGATGCTCGGCCAGCAGCCGGACCATGGCCGGGTCGAGACCGAGGCCGTTGGTCTGGATCGCCAGGGTCGCCGGCCACCGCCGTCGGCGAACCTCGGTGACCACCCGCGCGACCAGGTCCGGGACGAGGGTCGGCTCCCCACCGGCCAGCTGCACATGGAACGGTGCACCAGAGACTGCGGCCAGGTCCAGGGCCGCCGCAGCGGTGGGCCAGGTCATGGTCGCCGGCTCCCGCTGCCTGCGGTAGCAGTAGCCGCAGTCCAGGTCACAGGCTGCGGTGGGCCACAGGATCAGGTACCGGACGGCCCGCACAGCGTCTCCAGATCCAGCCGGTCGAACAGGTGCCGGTCGCGGCCGACGGCCACGTCCAGGGGCACGCTGAGTCTCCCCGGCTCGGTAAGGGTGTGCTCAGTCCACTGCTCGCACCCCTCCGGCGGCAGGAACAGGCTGGCCCGGGACGGGGTCAGCACGGCGACCGGTACCCGTTCCAGGCAGCGGGTGGCCGCGGCGGCCCAGGCCCGCTCGTCCAGGTCGGTGCCGACCGGTACCGCGACCAGGTCGACGCCCCTTCGGGCGAGGTCGGCGGCGGTCTCCGGGTGACGGAGCCGGTCGATGCCGGTCAGGGCCACCCGGCAACCGCCGACCATCCGGACCAGCGCCGTCCGGGAACCGAGCGGCTCGGTACCTGACGCTGTGACCAGCAGCGGCCCGTGCTCGTCGGCGATGGCCTCCAACCAGTCACCGTCGGACGACGTCGGAGCCTCCAGCCGAAGTGAGCCTTCGGGGAGGGCGAGGGCGACCTGTACCGGGCACTGGGGCGGGGCCCCCCACAGATAGTCGTTCCGTC
>JAUPKM010000216.1 GCA_030837445.1 Actinomycetota bacterium | reverse complement strand
CCGGCCAGGGCGGCCTTTTCCAACCAGTCCCGTGCCGTCACCAGGTCCGGGGGATCCCAGCGTGTCGCCAAGAGGACGCCGACATCTGACATCGCGTCTGGGTTGCCGGCAGCCGCAGCACTTTCGTACCAATGGCGGGCGCCTTCGAGGTCCGGTGGGTCCCAGCGATCGGCCAAGAGGATGCCGAGGTTGATCATGGCCTCGGTGTGCCCAGCTTCGGCGGACTTCTCAAGCCAGGCCCGGGCGGCTGTCAGGTCCGGGGGATTCCACTGCTCGATGAAGAAGAAGCCGAGGTTGAGCATTGCCCTGGCGTTGCCGGCCGCTGCGGCACGTTCGTACCAATGGCGGGCGCCTTCGAGGTCCGGTGGGTCCCAGCGATCGGCGAGCAATGTGCCGAGTTTGAGCATGGCTTCGGCATCGCCAGCGGCCGCGGCCTTCTCCAACCATTCGCGTGACTTCGTCAACTCCGGCGGATTCCACCGCGTCGCCAGGAGGATGCCAAGCTCCCGCATCGCGGCGACGTCGCCCTGTACTGCTGACTGCTCGGCTTTGGCTGCCTCGAGGAACGTGCGGAGCCGGCTCAGCTCAGCGAGGTCGGCCTGGTATTCCTGCCATGTCCAGTACATGACGATCTTTTTGGTTTCGGCTTCCAGATCGGCAGCTCGACCGAGTGCCCGCTCGACCGTCCATCCGTCAGCCCGATCGAACCAGAACCCACCACCCCGGAACACGCCACCGGGTTGAGTGTCCAGGTGCTGTTGGATGGTGGCCGCGACGGCGTCATCGACTAGCGCGTAACGCCTGTCGTTCTGTGGATCGTCGGACCAATCCATACACGCCGGGATTACCCGCAGCCAGCCGGCGCGCTGTCCCCAGTATTGCTCCAGGTGGGGAGTGCCGGAAGTAGCCACCCGGAAGATGAGCCCTCGACCCCTGTAGTACTGCCACCTGTCACCCGTGGTCGACGGTGTGTGATCCGCACCATCGGTGCCGCCGGAGCCGGCCGCCGACTCGATCGCGGCGAAGATCGCGTCGGTCTCCTCGACGGTCAAGAGGCCGAGGTCTTCAGCCACGGATACCCAATAGAGGTCGTCATCGTCGCGCCGCTGTTCGGCGCGGTTGAATATTTCCTGCCAGGTCGCCGGGCCGTCCGGCTTGGTGGGGCGGTTCCGCCAACGCGTTACCAGCGCCTCCACCAACTCGGCGAAGGGTGTCGCATCCTCGAGGTGCCGATAGATGATGGCCCGGATGGTGCCCGCTTTCTCGTCGGGGGGCGGGCCGTAGCGGAGTTGTACATCAGATGCGCCGCAGCGCTCTCGCATGAACTCGGCGCCGTCCACCATGTAAGCCGTGTTGATCAGGTAGATCACATTGCATCCGTCGGCGAAAGCCAGCTGGGCCAGCCGCTCGCACACCTCGCAGGCTTCCTCCCGAATCAGCCAGCTGCACTCCATCGGCGACAGCCCGTCGATCCGCAACGCCATCCCGCGCTCGGTCATCGACTGCTCGACCCAGTAAGCGTCGACGATGAAGTAGTCGCGTGGATCGACGCCGAAGTCCGGATCGGCAAGAGCCAGTAGCTTGTCGCTGCTGTCGATGCCTCCGATGAATCTCGCGTTGGCCTCCCGCGGGATCCCCGCTGACTCAGCCTCCCAGATGTCCCGCACAAGGTGTCGCTGCTGGGCGCGCCGGTCGACTGACCAGCGCACCCACCCGCGTTCCAGCCGACCGCACACCGTGCGGGAGTCCACGTTGTCGCGGCGGAGCTCCTCGAGTCTGTTGTTCATGAACTCGAGGTGCTTCTGCCACTCTTCGTTGCTGAGCTTGGACGAGCCGTCCATAATTACCCCCCTTGAAACAATCGGCTAGGCCAACGCCGCTGGTTGCAGCCAATGCAAAAATGGTGACCGAAGTCGAACCTGTGTCCAGGCCATTACCCGAAAGGCACCCGAGTTCTTCAGATGAGCCGTGACGCCACGACTTGGTCGAGCTGATGTGCCCCACAGTCTTTGGCGGGAAGCGAATCCACGCCGGGTGAGTTGCTTTGAGATGCCGCCGGCGGCGGCGGCGATGCAGTCGTGATCGCTTGCGTTTCCTCCCTTCTTCGAGCGTGGGTCAAGCCGTTTGGTCTGACGGCGTTGGTGCGACGACCTCTGGATCGTGGGGGAAGTAGTTCTCCCACTGGATCTCCGGCTCGCCATCCCACCGGTAGGCGACCAGCGTGCCCCCGTTGACGGCGCTGAAGTCGACGCACGCCGTGTAGGTGGTCCAGTCATCTTTCTGAGTCGGACTCCAGGCACGCCAGTAGTGGCCGTAGAACAACGGGATCCGGTCGGTGTAGACGTAGGAGAGATAACGGTCCTGAACGGGGCGCGGCGCATACGCGGGGTAAGGGTCGCGGTTCCTCAACTTCGCGGACCGCAGTTCGGCCAGTTCGGGCAGGGTGGACGCATCGTGGTCCCACCACCGGATCCGCGCGTTCTTGCGCTCCTTACTCGCCTCGTGGTCCCAGTAAGCGCACATGTCGTGTTCGATCAGGTTGATCTCGGGGCCTTTCAGGAGCACTTCGACCGCCTCGTAGAGCTCGGTGCCCTTGGTGTTGGCCTCGACGAAATGCTCGACGGTGGACAGTCGGTCCGCACCTCCGGTCGCGTCCATGACGGCCCGCATCGAGCCGGGGTGCCAGCAGGCGTGCACCACGCGGATCTCGCCGAGGTCGAGCCACAGCGGCAGCGTTGTGAACCACTCCAGGTAATAGTCTTGCTCGGCTTCGGTCAGCCTGGTCAGGAATGCCTCGTGCTGTGCTCGGTTGTTGTCGTTGTGCGCCCGCAGGGGCTTGCCCGTTTCCGGATGCTTTGTCGCCCAGGCGATCGCGTTGAACTCATGGTTGCCCATCACGATGTGCGCGCTCCCGGCATCGACCATCGCCTTGACGATCGTCAACACCTCACGTTGCTCCTCGCCGCGATCGACGAGGTCGCCGACGAAGACCGCGGTGCGTCTTTGATGGCGATACACCCCCGCCGCGTCGGTGTCATAGCCGAGCCGGACCAGCAGGTCCTTGAGCTTCGACGCGCACCCGTGAACGTCACCAATGATGTCGTACCGCTTCATCTGTTCCCCCTTTGACACTAAATCGTTTGCGCGACAGAGCAATAAACCGCCGACGCTAAATGCTGCGCAAAGCGCAAACTGAACTCAGGACCGTCGCCGACCCGGCACGTCCCGGCCGGGCGGAAGCGCCTCGACTTAGGCCTCAAGTCCGGAAACCTCCCGGCTGCGAGGCGCCCGCGAACTGAGCTTGCATCCATCGACACCCCCCGACTGCCATAGCCGTCCCGCTTCAACCTCAGAGTATCGTCGGGCACCGACATTTCTGGATGGTGTGGGTGTGCGACAGATTTGTAGGTGATCCGGTGCCGTTGTTGCGTTGAGGGGCTGGTCTGCTGGTTACGCGGTGGCGGTCTGGTTGTGCGGTGGTGTCCAGATGTGGTCGAGGCGGTTGCT
>JAUPKM010000215.1 GCA_030837445.1 Actinomycetota bacterium | reverse complement strand
TGATCGCCGCTGCGGGCCGCCCCAGATCGATCCTCGTCGCCGGCGCGGGTGGTTCCTCGGCGGCCGGCGATGTACTGGCCGCCTGCGCAGGGGTCGGATCACCGATACCTGTCGTGCTCAGCGGCGGTCCCGGTCTGCCAGGCTGGGTCGGCTCGCTGGACCTTGTGGTGGTCATCTCCGGTTCGGGAACCTCCGAGGAGACACTGTCGCTGGCCGAGGAGGCTGGCCGACGGGGGTCGCAGGTGGTGGGAATCACTCCACCCGGCCAACTCGCCGATCGCGTGTTGCGGGCCCGTGGGATACACCTGGTACTTCGTCCGCCCACGGCCTCGGTGCGGGCTCGGGCGATGCTGTGGCGGATGGCCGCTCCATTGTTGCTGCTCGGTCAATCCCTGGCTGTGGTGGACGGCGGGCAGGAAGTGTTCGACGAGGCCGCGGACGTCCTCGATGACCTTGCCCTGACCGCTGGACCGGGAGTGCCACTGGGCAACAATCCCGCAAAGGATCTTGCGCTGGTGCTGGCAGCGTCGTTGCCGCTGATCTGGGGGACCCCAGGGGTGGGGGCGGCCTCGGCCCGTCGACTCGGCAGGCAACTCGCTGAGAACGCCGGACTGCCCTCCTCTGTCGGGGCGTTGCCGGAGGCGGTAAGGACCCATGCCAGGGTGCTGGCCGGTAGTTGGTCCGATCCCGATGACGAGGATCTGTTCCGGGATCGGGTGGCCGAACCGGCGGATCGCGGCCGACCCCACTTGGTTCTGCTCGGCGACGAGGCCGCTGATCCGCTGAGCCGTCAGCTGGCGGACGCGGCGGCCGCCATCGCGGTCAGCCAGGGGATATCGGTGACGCGGCGGACCGCTGGCGGGGGCCATCCGCTCGTAAGATTCGCTGAATTGGTGGCGGAGCTGGACCTCGCCAGCGTCTACGCCGGCATCGCCCTTGGCATCGACCCTGCCGGAACTGCGGCCTCGCTGGACGTCAGATTGGGCCCGCCGGGGCGGCTCCAACACGATCCTCGACTGGGTGAACAGGAAGTGGGTTGACGATGTTCGTGATCCGGGGCTACTTGCAGGATTACGCCTGGGGAGTGCCCGGGGGCCTCAACTCCTGGTTGCCCGAGCCCGCCGGGGACGGGCCGCAAGCGGAACTATGGTTCGGCGCGCATCCCAATGGGCCTTCGCCGCTGGTCGGTCGGCCGGGCACGCTCGTCGACGTCGTGGACCCAATGCAGGTACCGCTGCTGGTGAAGTTACTGGCCGCCAGCAAACCGCTGTCCATCCAGATCCACCCAAAGGCCGAGCTCGCGCGCAGGCTGTTCGCCGAGCAGGATCCCAACGACGCACTGCTACCCGACGACCGGGCCAAGATCGAGATGCTCATCGCGATCGAGGACTTCGAGGTATTCGCCGGCACGCGGCGCCCTGAGGTGGCCGCCGGACTGCTGACCGCGGCAGACCCGCGACTGGTACCGGTTGCTGACGCACTGCGTCGGTCCGGATTCACAGCGGCAGTGGCCGCGGTGATGGCGCTACCACCTCTGGAAATCCCGGAACTGTCCGATGCGGTCCTCCGGGCCGCACCAGCTGAAGGGCTCGATGCGGCTGCCGTGACAGGACTGCGGATCGCGGCCGAATCCTTCCCGGGTGACCCCGGGGTGTTGGTGGCTGCGCTGCTCGCCCACGATGTACTGGCGGCCGGCGAAGCCGTTTACCTGCCCGCCGGCGTGGCGCACGCCTACATTCGCGGGTTTGGGTTGGAGGTGATGACTGCCTCCGACAATGTGTTGCGGTTGGGGATGACGCCCAAGCGGATCGCGCTGGCCGAAGCGCTCGCCGCGGTTGATCCGGCGGCCCAACCGCAACGACTCGGTGACACTGCCGACCATCCGGGCGTCACCGACTACCAACCCAAGTCGGCGCCGTTCGAGGCGATCGCCCTGCGGACGGCGGGAACCCACGTGCCAGCCGGTGCCTACCGGATGGTGCTGGCCGTCAATGGCTCGGTATCTGTGTCCGGCGCCGGTGAGCAGCTCGTGCTCGCCCCGGGCGAGGCCGCGGTGGTGCTGGCGACCGAACCCGCCATCGACGTCGCCGCCACGGGGCTCGGTTTCGTGATCATGGCTAGCCTGGGGTCGACTGAAGGCGGGAGTGACAGGACATGAGTACCGAAGGAGGGACCCGGGCCGTTGTCGCCGCGTTGGGCGCCAACCTCGGGATCGCCGCGGCGAAGTTTGTCGCGTTCGCAGTCACCGGCTCATCATCGATGCTCAGCGAGGCCATCCACTCTGTTGCCGACT
This sequence comes from Actinomycetota bacterium, assembly GCA_030837445.1. GTDB lineage: Bacteria > Actinomycetota > Actinomycetes > S36-B12 > UBA10799 > JACJWR01. Next base: position 996 of record JAUPKM010000215.1, on the reverse strand, counting down.
CTGGCAACCAAATCCTCCTGCTGGTCGGAGGGAAGCGATCGAAACGACCCGCCAACAGCGGCCACCAATTCGGGTACGGCCGGGTCCGGTATGTCTACGGGTTCATCGTGGCCATTGTGCTGTTCCTGGTCGGCGGAGTGTTCTCGTTGAACGAGGGAATTCACAAGCTGACCGTGAAGGAGGATCTGCACGACCTGCCGGTCGCAGTCGGGGTGTTGCTGTTCGCCCTGGTGTTGGAGGGCTTCTCATTCCGCACTGCCCTGAAGGAGTCCAACAAGGCCCGGGGCGCGCACTCGCTGCCCAGCTTTGTGCGACGAGTGCGACAGCCCGAACTCCCGGTCATTCTGCTGGAGGACTTCGGCGCCTTGGTCGGGTTGGTGTTTGCGCTGGTTGGGGTCACGCTCGCCGCCGTGACCGGCGACAGCCGGTGGGATGCGTTGGGTGCCATCGCGGTGGGTGCCCTGTTGATCGTGATCGCGGTATTCCTGGCGATGGAGATGTCGGCCATGTTGGTAGGGGAGTCTGCTCTGCCCGAACAGCAGCAGGCGATCGAGCAGGCACTGGAGGCGTCGCCACTGATCACCTCGGTCATCCACCTGCGCACTCTGCACACCGGCCCTGACCAGCTCCTGGTGGCTGCCAAGATCGCTATCGCCGGGGCAGATACCGGGGCCGAAATCGCCCGTGGCATCGATGAGGCGGAGGCTGCGATCCGGGCCGCGGTCCCGTCGGCGACGTACATCTTCCTGGAACCCGATCTGCTGCGCGAAGGCGAGGATCCGCAGCCTCGCCGACCTGCCGGGTAGCGTGCGGCCGCACGGTCGAGTTGTCCGCGCGGCCGCCTGTGTCAGACTTAGGGGACTGAATGCACGACCACCACCAGCCCCCTAACGAAAGAGTTTCCGTGGACTACAAGGTTGCAGACCTCAGCCTCGCCCCCGCCGGGCGCGACCAGATCCGCCTCGCCGAGCACGAGATGCCCGGCCTGATGGCCAT
>JAUPKM010000214.1 GCA_030837445.1 Actinomycetota bacterium | reverse complement strand
CGACAACGCAACCGACCCGGCCGGCTTGACCCAGACCACCCCAACAGCCATCCTCAATAACGCGCCACGGTGGTCCCATCCCCCTGGCAACCAGGTGGTCCCATCCCCGTGGCAAGCGACAGTTGTGGCTTGTTCGGCGGTATTCATCAAGTTGGTCGAACGTTGCACATCTTGTTCAGTCTTGCGGGGCTGCAACGTGGACCCCACTCGTTGATGCACGCTTGCGTCCAAGGCGATATGTCGGTGAGATGAACTCGGAAGGTTCGCCAAACGATCTCGCGCCGTTGCTGGCGGGACAAACCCCTCACCTTTCCGACGTGGCGCTCCCTTAAGGCTGCTGCGCTCCCGGCTGGTGATCGTGCGGGGCGATCGAAAACGATCTGGATCGCGCCGTCGTCGCAACGCACCCAGTACATCCGCCACGCCTGGGGCGTGTTGTTCTCGATGTAGGAGTTCCAGATCGTCACGCCGCCGGGGTCCTTCAGATATTGCATCCGATGGGTGCAGACGACGGATACGTCGGGCCGACCCCGCGCATCATGCGGATCGCATTCTTGACCTTCTTGAACTTGCCTTGAAGATCTGGAGCAGCCTGTGCACTCCTCAACCAGGCTTCTACCGGCGAGTTGAACCTGACTTCATGCGGGCACACTCGTCTTCGAAGAGCCAATCGGCCGAGGTGCTCTCACCGGCGGCGAACTCGCTCAACCCGGTTCGAGTGTCGTCGTACAGTTGGCGGCTCTCCAAGATTGCCCGCTCCGACTCGTGCAGCTGGTCCAGCGGCACCAAGTGGATCGTGCCATCGGGTTCGTGAATGTGCATGAACTTACGATGCGCCGCCCCGGCAGGGAGGTGAAGGCATGCATCGGCATCGGACTCGACGATCTCCGATTCCGTTTCGTAGTTGATCGCCAAGGTCATCTCGTTGTCACCTCCTGTCATTCGCCAGTGTGGCACAGCCCCAACGCACGCTCCACGAATCGCATTCGAGGGCTGTGGAGAAACCGCCTGTCTGGGTCTTCGGTCCCCATGAAAAATGGTCCCGAACTTTCGTCCGGGACCATTTCCATTCCGTAGCGGGGACAGGATTTGAACCTGCGACCTCTGGGTTATCTGATAGCAATAACCTCTTGATGTCTGAAGATTACTCGAAATGACTCCTGAACAGTACTTTCATGCGAATCAGCTCAAGTTTGCGCCTCCACCAGCAATAACTGGATGCTGTCATTTATACGGATTAAATAAGGACTTTTGATCGCCGCTTCCCCCAGCCCACCGTCGACCGGTGGGATGTGACCGGGAGTTCCTAACGGGACGCAGCCTCCCGGCCAGCCGACCGGTTCACCGTGGCGTTATCTCCCAATGGATTCTTGGGCCGCGACCCAACTGGCGACGGCGGACTCGCGATAGAGAACGCGATCTCCGACCCGGACATGGGCAGGCCACGAGTGGCCTCCCTTGCGCATCCGGCGCTCAGTGGAATCGGAAATACCCATGCGCTGGATCACCTGGGCGCGGGAAAGTAACTGCTCTGCAGTCATGACGACACCTCCGTCAGGCCGCGAATGGTGGCGGCCACTCACCGGGACGGTTGGAACCCATCCACCAGTTCTAGACGCAGGAGACTGGTCCGGCATGGTCCTGCAGGAACAGGACCTCACCTGACAGCAATGCCGTGTCGGGAATGATGCGGAGCAACCCCGGATTCCCCGTGTGCCACGCGAACGGGACGACGCCAGCCGCGACAACGGTGACCAAGAACGAACAACTGCTGCCCAGGTGCAACTGGGTCCGCAGATTCCGGAGTGGGCATGCTCGACCAAGCTGGATGCGGTGGAACGGCATAGAACCCTCGGCGAGGTTTCCGACTACTGCAGACCGCTCGCACCTGGCACAGCGGACCAGCACCCCAGGTGCAAACGGTTCGCCATCATCGCCGCGCCTCGCCAGCGCGCAGCCGATGAGCTACCAATTCAGCCCGGTGTAGATGACGCGGGTGATGCGGCGATGGGCCGGTCGAAGTCGTCGAGTTCCTCGGTGGCCAACTCTGGCGACCAGGGCCGGTGGCCAGCGAGCTGAAGGCCGCGCTTAGGTCACAGCGGGCTGCACGGCCAATCCAGTGCCTCCGTTGCCACCCTGCCCACCGTTACCGCCCCTACCGCCGCTGGTGCCGACTCCGCCTGCTCCCCCGGCACCGCCGTTGCCTGCTGCGCCGCCGGGGCCTGAGGTGCCGTTCGCGCCTGATGAACCTGCTGCGCCACTACCGGCACCGCTGCTCGGCCCTCCAGCGCCGCCCGCGCCGCCGTTGCCCCCGTTGCCGATCACTCCGGCGTTGCCGCCTCGGCCGCCTGCTCCACCGTTTCCAGCGGTCCCGGCTGGGGAGTTGGTGATGTTCAGTGCGGTGATCGAGCCGATGTTTGAGCTGCTGTAACTGATGATGTTGCCAGTGGTGAGGTACGCGCGGGTTCCGGATGGTGTGAGTGCTACACCGTAGTTGTTGGCAGGGATTGGCGCGTTTTCGATGACGGTATCGGTGGCGGTATCGATCACTGCTATATATCCGGCGGGACTCGTGACGTAGGCGCTCGTTCCGTCAGGGCTTACCGCAACGGCGTAGGGGTAAGTGATCCCTGTGATCACCCTGGAGACGGTATTGGTGGCGGTGTCAATCACCGAGACTGTATTGGAGTAAAAATTGGCGACGTACGCCTTTGCCCCGTTCGGGGTGAACGCCATGGAGGTCGGTCCCAAGCCCACAGGGATGGTGGCGATGATCGAGTTGATGGTGGTGTCAACGACCGATACTGTGTCGGTCCCAGTGAAGTAGACGCGGTTACTTGTCGGGTTGGCTGCGACCGCAAGCGAGGCTGTGTCCAGGCTGATGGTGGCAATCACGGTGTTGGTGGCGGTGTCGATCACCGACGCGGGTCCGTCGGATGAGTTGGCGATATAGGCGCGGGTACCGGCCGGGTTGATGGCCACCCCCACTGGATAGCCGCCGACGCTGACGGTGGCCGTGACAGTGTTGGTGTTGGTGTCGATGACCGACACCGTGCCGCCGTCCCGATTGGTGACGTAGGCGCGCGTGCCTGCCGGGTTGATCGCCACGGCGACCGGAGTGCTGCCGACCGGGATGCCTTTGGTGACTGTGTTGGTGGCTGTGTCCACCACAGATACGCTCGCGCCGTTTTGGTTGGTGATGTAGGCGCGGGTACCGGCCGGGTTGACCGCTACCCCGGTGGGATTGGCTATACCTATAGCGGTGGTCACGCTGTTGTTCGCCGTGTCGATCACCACAACGGTGCCGGAGGGGTTAGTGGCGTACGCTCGCGTACTGCTCGCGGCTATATTGCCCTCTTGATTCCCCCCAGGGAGGCTGAGAGCGATTGTTGCAGTAACGGTATTGCTGACGGTGTCGAACACCGACACTTCGTAGTTGTTTTGGTCACCGGTCTGGTAGCCGGTTATGTACAACTGGCTACCGGTGGGGTCCACTGTCAGCCCCAAGCTGTTTCCGTCGCCGAGGTCATAAGTCGCAGCGACCATGTTGGTGGTGGTGTTAATGACCGACAGATTCTTGAAACCGTCGACAACGTACGCGCGTGTTCCATCCGGGTCGACCGCGATGCCCCGCAGATAGCTGGGACCGACGCTAATCGTTGCCGTCACCGCGTTGGTGCCGGTGTCGATCACCACTACCTTTGCTCCGTTGTATGAGACGGTTGCATAGGCGTAGGACTCTGTGGCGGCGATTCCCGAGGCCCAGTACCCGATGTCGATAGTGTCGATCACGGTGTTGGTAGCGGTGTCGATCACCGACACTTCCTGGCCATTGGGGACGTAGGCGCGTGTCCCTGAGGGGTTGACCGCAACCCCATTGGGTTGGTTGCCGACGCTGATCGTTGCCGTCACCGCATTTGTGTTGACCGTCTCCTTGGATGGCGACCAATGGGTGGTGGTTCGTCGTCGAGGTTGCCGACGGGGGTTTGTTCGGTCTGGGGTTCGTCGGCATCATCATCGTGCCGAGTACCGCAGTGCGCT
>JAUPKM010000213.1 GCA_030837445.1 Actinomycetota bacterium | reverse complement strand
TCTTCCCGCGAACGTAGGCTGCGGGTGCGGAACGGACGCGACAGTGCTGAGGAGCGGCGGATGGACATCGGGGAGATCGCCAGGCGCGCCGGCGTGTCCCGCAGCACAGTGTCATACGCCCTGAGCGGGAAACGGGCCGTCTCCGACGCGACGCGTCGGCGCATCATGATGGTCATCGAGGAACTGGACTACCGGCCGAACGCGAGTGCTCGTGCGCTCAAGGAGGGCAGGACCCGTACCATCGGCCTGGTGATTCCACCGGCAGGGCGCCGGTTGACCGACATGCAACTGAGCTTCGTCGCAAGCGTGGTCGAGGCTGCGGCCGAGTTGGATCTGGACGTCTTGCTCTCGCCCTCTGGCGGTGACCACGATCGGTCCTTCGAACGGGTGATCGGCGGTCGGCGCGTCGACGGGGTCGTCCTGATGGAGATCCGGCTCGAGGATGTGCGAGTCGGCCGACTGGGGCAGCTCGGGCTCCCGTTCGTGACGATCGGCCGGGTCATGCAGCCGGAGGACACCTGGTGGGTGGACGTCGACTACGAGCTGTTGATCTACCGTTGTGTCCACCACCTGGCGGATCTGGGTCACCGGCACGTCGCGCTCATCAACCGGTCCGCGGAGTGGGTGGCGACGGCGTACGGTCCGGCCCATCGCGCCCTGCGGGGTTTCACGGCCGCGGTGGCCGAGCGCGGCCTCGATGGGGCGGACGTCTGTTGTGGTGACGAGCCGGCGGCGGGCGAGGCGTGCATCGAGGAACTGCTGTCGACCCGTCCGGAGGTGACGGGGGTGGCCACGATCAACGAAGCGGCGCTGCCCGGCGTCCAGCGTGGGCTGGAGCGTGCCGGCCGCGCGGTCCCGCGGGACTTCTCGATCACCGGGGTCGTCGCACGGCACTGGGCGGAGGAGTTCAGGCCGCCGCTGACGGCTGCCGACGTCCCGGCGCGGGAGCTGGGCGCGCGTGCTGTGACGTTGTTGGTGGAGCGGATCGCCGAGCCCGAGGCGCAGGCGCGCAACCTGCTGTTCGCACCGCCGATCTCGCTGCGAGGGAGCACCGGCCCCGTGCTGGGAGGCCGGTGAGACCCCGGCCGTCACTTCGGTGCGGCAGGCCTGCTTCGCGGCTCGAGAAAGTGAGCCGAGGGACCGCCCGGTTCCACGGGGCGAATCGATTCGCCCCGTGTCGCCGCTGAACCTACGCCTCGCCGGACATGGAGGTCCATACGTCTGGTTCGATCCGGCCCCCCACCCCACCCCCACCCCGGGTATCCGCACTTGAAGTGGGAAATGGTGGTTGTGCGGGTACGAAAGACCGCCATTTCCCACTTCAAGTGGCGAGGGCCAGGGAAGGGGGGAGGCCGACAAGGCGGCAGGAGCCAGGTCTCCTGGTTTGGACGCTGATTGAGATCATCCATCTGTCATGCCTGGTCACTCCTTGACACATGGGGTAAAAGTACCAACTGGTGTATATCAGCACCTGTGCTAGCGAATGATGACATAAAGAATTTGAGGGACGGGTCGGCAGCCAACTGGGAAAATATGACTCGTCCTGTAACCTCAACCCAGCGACCGTCCAGGCGCTGGGTTCGGTCGAATCGATTCCTGAGGAGCCTGCTGGATGGATATCGGCGAGATCGCCCGCCGGTCCGGGGTCTCCCGCAGCACCGTCTCCTACACGCTGAGCGGGAAGCGTCCAGTGTCCGAGCGGACCCGCCGACGTATCGAACAGGTCATCGAGGAACAACAATTTCGGCCAAATGCTGCCGCCAGGGCACTGAAGGAGGGCCGCACCCGCACGCTCGGCCTCGTGGTGCCGCCCCCGGGGCGGCGGCTGACGGACATGCAGCTGGGGTTCGTAGCCAGCGTCGTCGATGCCGCAGGCAAGGCCGATCTCGACGTGCTCCTCTCACCCTCCGGTGGCGAACATGACCGCTCCTTCGAGCGCATCATCACCGGACGACGGGTGGACGGCGTCATCCTCATGGAGATCCGGTTGGAGGACGATCGCGTCAAGCGACTCGAGCAGACCGGCCTACCCTTCGTGACCATCGGGCGCACGGCTCGGCCGGGGGACACCTGGTGGGTGGACATCGACTATGCGTCCCTGATGGCGAAGTGCGTCCATCACCTCGCAGACCTGGGCCACCGACACATCGCTCTGATCAACCGCTCCGCCGAATTTTTTGCCGCCGGGTATGGACCTGCGCACCGGGCCCTCGCGGGATTCGAGGAAGCCGTCGCAGTTCGCTCCGTCGACAGCGCCGACTTCTGCTGCGCCGACAACACAGTGAGCGGCGAAGCCTGCATCACCCAAGTCCTCGCCGCCCACCCGGAGATGACGGCCATCGCCACCATCAATGAGGCTGCACTCCCCGGTATCCAGCGTGGGCTCACAGCCGCAGGGCTCCTGGTTCCACGCGACTTCTCGATAGCGGGCGTTGTGGCCAGACACTGGGCCGAGGACTACTTCCGTCCGCAACTGACCGCCGCCGACGTCCCGGCAGCCGAGATGGGGGCGCGCGCCGTCGACCTACTCGTCGA
>JAUPKM010000212.1 GCA_030837445.1 Actinomycetota bacterium | reverse complement strand
GATCCATCACCACGTTGGTGCCGACCTTGCGGTGCAGGGCGATGACGGTGGCGACGTCCTCGAGGTCGAAGACGTAGACCGCCTCGCCGCGGACCTGGCCGAGGACCACATTGCGGGCCGTCACATCACCGACGGTGGACATCACGCCGCGCTTCCAGCGGCCGACGATCTCCGCCGACTCCTGCTCGTAGTCGAAGCCGTGTGCCCGAGCCCAGGACTTACGACGTCGGCCCAGACCGCGGCGGCGGCCGATGTCGACGTACAGCAGAACCGCCGCGCCGGTGAAGCACAGCGCGGACAGAGTGAACCAGAACGGGACCATCGGACGTAGCGTAACCGCTCCTGGCCGTTAGCCAAGAGGGCCGACGGTCACAACAGTGTCACCATTCGTTGTCGGAGCCTTCGGCGAACAGACACACACCCGCACCCGAGGGGCTCCCCGGGTGCGGGTATGTGTCTGCCGGCGGTGCTGATCTATCCCAGTACGAGACCCTCGCCGTCGGGGGTCACGTTCACCGGGACGACGTCGCCGTCGTGGATCTCCCCGGACAGCAGCAGCTTGGCCAGTTGATCGCCGATCGCCTGCTGCACCAGCCGGCGCAGCGGCCGGGCGCCGTAGAGCGGGTCGAATCCGCGCTCGGCCAGCCATTCCTTGGCCGGGAGCGACACCTGCAGTTCCAGGCGGCGCTGGGCCAGCCGGCGGTGCAGCTGGGTGAGCTGGATGTCCACGATCCGCACCAGCTCGTCCGGGGCGAGCGCATCGAAGATCAGCACGTCATCGAGGCGGTTGATGAACTCCGGTTTGAACGCCGCGCGCACCGCCGCCATCACCTGCTCGTCGGTGCCACCCGACCCGAGGTTCGAGGTCAGGATGAGGATGGTGTTGCGGAAGTCCACCGTGCGGCCCTGACCGTCGGTCAGCCGGCCCTCGTCGAGCACCTGCAACAGCACGTCGAACACATCCGGGTGGGCCTTCTCCACCTCGTCGAACAGCACCACCGTGTAGGGCCGGCGGCGCACCGCCTCGGTCAGTTGACCGCCCTGGTCGTAGCCGATGTAGCCGGGCGGCGCACCGACGAGCCGTGCGACGGAGTGCTTCTCGCCGTACTCGCTCATGTCGATGCGGACCATCGCCCGCTCATCGTCGAAGAGGAAGTCCGCCAGCGCCTTGGCCAGCTCGGTCTTTCCCACCCCGGTGGGGCCGAGGAACAGGAACGAGCCGGTCGGCCGGTTGGGGTCGGCGACCCCGGCCCGGGTGCGGCGCACCGCATCAGAAACAGCAGCAACCGCGCGCTTCTGTCCGACGACGCGACGGCCCAGTTCGTCCTCCATCCGCAGCAGCTTGGCGGTCTCACCCTCCATCAGCCGACCGGCCGGAATCCCGGTCCACGAAGCCACCACATCGGCGATATCGTCCGGCCCGACCTGCTCCTTGAGCATGACGCTCTCGCGCGCCTGCGCTTGTGGCAGCGCGGCATCGAGCTTCTTCTCGACCTCCGGAATACGGCCGTAGCGCAGTTCGGCGGCCTTGGCCAGGTCACCGTCGCGTTCGGCCCGGTCGGCCTCACCGCGCAGCGTCTCCAACTGCTCCTTGAACTCGCGCACGACGTCGATGGCGTTCTTCTCGTTCTGCCACCGCGTGGTCAGCTCGGCCAGCTTCTCCTTCTGGTCGGCCAGTTCGGCCCGCAGTTTCTCCAGCCGATCCTTGGAGGCGGCGTCCTCCTCCTTCTCCAGCGCCATCTCTTCGATCTCCAGGCGGCGCACCAGGCGCTCGACCTCATCGACCTCGACGGGTCGGGAGTCGATCTCCATCCGCAGCCGGGAGGCGGCCTCATCGACGAGGTCGATGGCCTTGTCCGGCAGGAACCGGCTGGTGATGTAGCGATCAGAGAGGGTGGCAGCGGCGACGAGAGCCGAGTCGGTGATCCGCACGCCGTGGTGCACCTCGTAGCGGTCCTTCAGACCACGCAGAATGCCGACGGTGTCGTCCACCGAGGGCTCACCGACGAACACCTGCTGGAAACGACGCTCCAGGGCCGCATCCTTCTCGATGTACTTGCGGTACTCGTCGAGTGTGGTCGCACCGACCAGGCGCAGTTCGCCGCGGGCCAACATGGGCTTGATCATGTTCCCGGCGTCCATCGCGCCCTCGCCGGTCGCGCCCGCGCCGACGATGGTGTGCAACTCGTCGATGAAGGTGATGATCTGCCCGGCTGATTCCTTGATCTCGTCGAGGACGGCCTTGAGGCGCTCCTCGAACTCGCCGCGGTACTTCGCGCCGGCCACCATCGAGCCCAGGTCGAGCGAGACGACGGTCTTGTCCCGCAGGCTCTCCGGCACGTCACCGTCGATGATGCGCTGCGCCAGACCCTCCACGATGGCGGTCTTGCCCACCCCGGGCTCGCCGATCAGCACCGGGTTGTTCTTGGTGCGACGGCTCAGCACCTGGATCACGCGTCGGATCTCGTTGTCCCGGCCGACAACCGGGTCGAGCTTGCCCTCGCGGGCCCGCGCGGTCAGGTCGGTGGAGTACTTCTCCAGCGCCTGATACTGGGCTTCCGGGTCGGCGCTGGTGACCCGGGCACTGCCGCGGACCTTGACGAAGGCGTCGCGCAGGGCCTGCGGGGAAGCACCGGCGCCGGTGAGCAGTTTGGCCGTGTCGGAGTCGCCGGTGGCGAGCCCCACCATCAAGTGTTCGGTGGAGACGTATTCGTCGCCCATCTCGACGGCAAGCTGCTGGGCGGTGTTGATCGCGGCCAGCGACTCCCGGGACAGCTGCGGCTGCGAGGTCGCACCGCTGCTGGTGGGCAGCCGGTCGACCAGGCGCTGCGCCTCGGTCCGGATGGTCGCCGGATTGACGCCGACCGCCTCAAGCAGCGGTCCGGCGATCCCGTCGGTCTGGGTGAGCAGGGCGATCAGCAGGTGGGCCGGCCGGATCTCCGGGTTGCCCGCTGCGCTGGCGGCCTGCAGGGCGGCGGTCAGCGCCGCCTGGGTCTTCGTGGTCGGGTTGAACGAGTCCACGACACCTCCGTTTCTCTCTCTGGAACGTTCTGTCTCTCGAAGCTCTGTCTCTCGAAGCTTGTCGAGGGGTACAACGCCGCTTATCTTGAGTCTGTTCCGCTCAAGTTTAGTTAAGCGACCCGGCACGGCGATAGAGCCTTCGGCCACCTGTCGACGAAAGCCGGCCGCGACGAATCGGCCGACAAGTATCGGCACCCGCTATTCGAACATATGATCGAACAGTGGGTGACCTCGCGGCGATCGGATACCACGGCCAGCCGCTGCGCCCGCCGTTTCGCCCCGTCCACCCGCCGCTGGCCGTGCGAATCGACCTTGCCGCGCTGTTTCCCCGGCAGCCGCACCGCACCGGCCGCTTCCACCCGGGGGGCCTGCAGATGCACACGGTGGTTCCCGGGACGCTGAGTTGCTGGGGACTGTGCGAGCAGGGCGAGTGGTGGGGGCTGGTCACCTACGACATCCATTACGGCAGCGCGCGGCGTGCGGTGACGCACTGGGTCCCGGCCTGGACGCTTCGTCCAGATCCAACAGCACGGCCAGATCCGACAGCACGGCCCGCTACATTTCCGGGATGAGCATTCAGGACGGTGGCGGGGCTGCAGAGATCGCCGAACTCATCCCACTGGCTCTCGTCATCGCACTGTCGCCGCTCTCGGTGATCCCGGGCATTCT
>JAUPKM010000211.1 GCA_030837445.1 Actinomycetota bacterium | reverse complement strand
TTCGTGACGTTCTACCTGGCGGTGTCGGTCATGTGGGGGATCGGGGCATGGCTGCGGCTCTCCTGGGCAGCCGAGGCCGAGCGCCGCCGTCACGTCGCGGAATCCACCCGTACCGCGGAACGGGCCCGCATCGCGCGGGAGCTCCACGACGTCGTGACGCACCACGTGACGGCGATGGTCGTCCAGGCGGAGGCCGCACGCTACCTGACGGCCGCTCCCGAGCATCTCGACCAGGCCCTGACCGCGGTCGCCGACACCGGCCGCCACGCCATCGCGGACCTGCGGAAGCTGCTCGACCTGCTCAACCCCGGCCATGAGGCCAGCCACGGCACCGACCACGGCACCGACCTGGGGACGCCGTCCGTCGGTGAACTCCACGCTCTCGTCGAGCGGACCCGGCGGGCCGGGCAACCGGTGGAGTTCGCCGAGGAAGGGGATCCCCCGGAGGCGACCGGCAGTGCCGAGGTCACCGGCGGCGCCGAGGCCACCGCCTACCGCGTGGTGCAGGAGTCCCTGACGAACGCCCTCAAGTACGCCTACGGCAGCCCTACCGTGGTCAGGGTGCAGCACGGCGTCAAGGAGATCACGGTGGAGGTCAGCACCGAGAGACCGGGTACGTCCGCAGCCTCACCCGGGGGGAGCAGGCGAGGCCTCGCCGGACTGCGCGAGCGGGTCGGCGTCCTCGGCGGCGACTTCCATGCGGGCCGCGATCCCGACGGCGGGTTCGTCGTCCGGGCACGCATACCGAGGGGAAGCACGTCATGACGGAACCGGTCCGGGTCCTGGTCTGCGACGACCAGGCGCTGATCCGCACCGGGTTCGCGACGATCATCGGAGCCCAGCCCGACCTCGACGTCGTCGGCGAGTGCGGCGACGGGCGGACCGCCGTCGACCTCGCCGGCCGCCTTCGCCCCGACGTGGTGGTGATGGATGTGCGCATGCCCGTGCTCGACGGCATCGAGGCGACCCGGCTGCTCGCCGGCGCCGGTGTGGCGAACCCGGTCAAGGTGCTCGTGGTGACGACGTTCAACCTCGACGAGTACGTGTACGAGGCGTTGCGCGCGGGAGCGAGCGGGTTTCTGCTCAAGGACGCTCCGCCGGCCCAGTTGCTGAACGGCATCAGGACCGTCGCCGCTGGCGCGGCGCTCCTCGATCCGGAGGTGACACGCCAGCTCGTGGGGAGGTACGCCGCGCGGATCCGGCCGGTGGACGGCGGAGCCGCGGACGACGTCCCGCTGACCCCCCGAGAACTGGAGGTGCTGCGCCTCATCGCCGACGGCCTGTCCAACGGCGAGATCGCCGCCACCCTGGTGATCAGTCACGAGACCGTCAAGACCTACGTGTCACGCATCCTCACCAAACTCGATCTTCGGGACCGCGTGCAGGCCGTGGTCTACGCCTACCGCCACGGCCTCGTCACCTGAAATTCCGCGACACTCCGAGAGATCGCCGGATCAAGTACACCGCTGATAGGTTCAGGAGCGATCACTTGAGTATCGGTGGCGATTCCGCCACGACTCGGTTATGTGCATTCTCGCAACTGTCACCCTTGCTTGGAGTTGTTCGTTGATGCCTGCGGTCAACCATCGGACCACAGAAAACGTGCGATTACCTCAAGTTCACTGGAGATCGGATTTCGATCAGGAGATGGAGATCCGGCCGGGCCCGACACGGCACCAGACACTGGGACCGTTGTTGGTGGCCATGGCCTCCGCCATCTGGGGCACCATCGGCATCGCCACCTCCTTCCTGCCGGACGGAACCAGTCCGCAGTCCATCGCCGGGACGCGGATGGCGATCGGCGGCAGCGTTCTCTTGGCGTTATTCGCCCGCCCGAGCACGGTGCGCCCCCTTGTGTGCGTTCCCCGGGTCCTGATCTGGGTGATTCTCGCCGTGATTTCCATGGCCCTCTACCAGGCGTCATTTTTCACCGCCATCGCCAACACGGGAATGGCCATTGCCTCCGTGGTCACCATGGGGTGCATCCCGCTCTTCGCGGGTCTGCTGTCGCGTCTCGCCGGGCTCCGGCTGGCTCGCCGCTGGGTGGCCTCCACCACCGGCGCCGTCGGCGGCTGCGCGCTGCTCACCCTGCACGGCGCGGAGACCGGACGACACGTGCTGAGCGGCATCGGTTGCGCCATCATGGCCGGTGGCTTCTACTCCGTATTCACCGTCGCCTCGGCCCGGCTCATCCGCACCGGAGCCTGCCCTCGCACGACCATGGCCGTGACCTTGGCCGGCGCCGCCGTGCTGATGAGTCCTTTCGTGGTCGCCGGATCCTCCCGCTGGCTCCTGACACCGTCAGGGATCACCGTAGCCTTCTACCTCGGTCTGGTCGCCACCGTGGGTGCCTACTCTCTGTATGGGGCAGCCTTACGCACCGTTTCCGTGCCTGTGGTGTCCACGCTGGTCCTCGCTGAACCGGCGGCCGCCGCGATGCTGGCCGTGGCCCTGCTCGGCGAGGACTTCGACGCCCTGACCAGCACCGGGTTCGCACTGATCAGTCTGGCCCTGCTGGCCACCGCGATCCCCACCCCCAGGTGCGTTCGACACCAGGCTGGTCTGATCTGCCCCTGACGAGCGGGCCGCCCGATCCCGCCGCGCACCGGGTATCGGCCCCCCTTCCCGGCCGTCATGCCAGCGATGCGGGCTGTCAGGCCGAAGACGCGGGGGGCTGGGTCAGGAGGCGCTCGGCGATGGCGGCCAGGACGATGGCGGCGGCCTGCGTGGTGGCTGCCTGATCGAGGGGCTCACCGGTGATGAGGAGCCGCGTGTACAGCGGCGAGCACAGGGTGCGGAACACCTCGGCCGATGACGTTTCCGGCGGGATCTCACCGCGTCCGACGGCCCGGTCGAGGATCGGCCGGACCCGTTCGTACCTGTCGTGCAGGAACCTCCGGCGGATCTCGTTCCAGGTCGGATCGCCCAAGGCCCCCCGGGGGGCGAGCTGGACCCAGGCCTTTCCGACCGGGGTGTCGAGCTCGGCGGCGATACCGCGGGCCAGCGCCTCCAGGTCGCCGCGCAGACTGCCCGTGTCGGGAGTGGGGATCGCGGCGGCGGCGTACTCCCCGGCGGCGGCGAGAAAGAGGGCCTCGCGCGTCGGCCAGCGCCGGTACACGGTGGTGCGGTGGACGCCGGCGGCGGCGGCGATCGCGTCGACGCTGAAGTCGTCCCAGCCACGGTCGGCCAGGTGGTCGACGGCGGCGGTGAGGACGGCGCTCCGCACCCGCGCGGACCTCCCGCCGGGGCGGGAGCGACCGACGATGCTTTTGCCTGATATGGCCGACATCACAACTCCAAACGCTACAAGTACTTGCGTTAAGGGCTTGCGCTGATGGAATCTCCACTGTAGCGACAAGAAGTCGCGATAAGTCTCGCTGACGTCGGTCTCCGGCCTCTCGGCCCACTCCGCAAGGAGCCACCGTGAAGATCCATTTCGATCATCCTTCCTTCTCCTTCCAGACCCTCCGGGCCCTCGGCTACGCCGCGTACGGGGGCAGCTCCCTCGGTGAGGTCCTCGCCGCCGTCGAGAGCATCCCCGAGGGGGACGAGAACGCCTGGTACGCGAACTGGCGGGGTCTCGCCGAGCGGGTCCACGCCATCGGCGACCGCTGCGCGGCCTCCGGTCACGCCGTCAGCGCCCGTGAGGCCTACCTGCGAGCGAGCAACTACTACCGCACCAGCGAGTTCTTCCTCCGCGAGAACCCGTCGGCCGACCCCAGGGTGCGCGAGACGAGCAGGCTGTCCGTGAGCACCTTCACCAGTGCCGCGGCCCTTCTCACCCCGGCCGTCCAGCGCGTCCGCATCCCCGGCGACGGCGTCGACCTGCCCGGTTGGTGGATCCCGGCCGATCCCCGCGGCGGTGATCCGGCGGACCGGCGTCCCGTCCTGCTGGTCCACGGCGGGTTCGACAGCACGGGGGAGGAGCTCTACTTCGCCGCCGGGGCGGCCGCCTCCCGGCGCGGGTACCACGTCCTCGCCTTCGAAGGGCCAGGACAGGGCAGCGTGCTGCGCGAGGCGGGCCTGCCCTTCCGGCCGGACTGGGAGGTCGTCGTCACCGCCGCCGTCGACTACCTCACCGCCCGTGAGGACGTCGACGCCTCCCGCATCGCCCTCATGGGCATGAGCCTCGGCGGGCTCCTCGCCCCGCGCGCGGCCTCCGCCGAGCACAGGCTCGCCGCCCTGATCGCCTTCGGCGGCGTCTACTCCCTCGGGGAGATGGGAGCCGTGGCCGTCGGGGACGCCGTGACGCGGCTCGCTCTCGACGGTGCCGACAACGAGGTGTCGGCTTTGCTGGAGCCCGCGATCGCCGCCAACCTCCAGGTCCGCTGGACGATCCGGCACGGCATGTGGGCCTTCGGCGCCGATTCTCCGGCCGCTCTCATCCGTTCCCTGAACGACTACAGCCTCGCCGACCGCGCCGGGCTGATCCGCTGCCCCACCCTCGTGCTCGACGGGGAGAACGACTGGATGGCCCCGGGCCAGGCCCCCCAGCTGTTCGACGCCCTGACGTGCCCGAAGACCTACCATCTCTTCCCTGCGGCCGACGGCACGGGCGAGCACTGCCAGGCAGGCGCCCTCGGCCCGCTCCACCAGGTGCTGTTCGACTGGCTGGACGACGTCACGAGCTGAAGTACCCGAAACTCCTGCCGTCGACATCACCGGGATCCCTCACTATCCATCCGACCGGAACAGGCCCTCTCTGATCCGCCACACAGAGGCCCTAGTGGGTGTCGGTCGCCAGACGGAGGCCGAACGCGATCAGGACGGCGCCGCTGAGGCGTTCGAGCCCGCGCAGGACGCGGGGGCGCACAACCTGCCGGAAACGATCGACGACGACCGCGACGGTGCCGAACCACAGCACATCAAAAGCGACGATCACTGCGGCCATGGTCATGGCTGCGGGGAGAACGGCCGTGCCAGGAGTGATGAACTGCGGGAACAGAGCGACGAAGAACAGGGCGAGTTTGGGGTTGGCCAGGCTGTTGACAAGTCCCTTCCACAGGGCACGCCAGGCAGGTCGACGTGCTGGCCCCGATGTCCCCGTCGTCCCCGGGGTGATCGCGCTACTGGCGGGCGAGGTAGGAGCCTCCTGCCGGGACCGTACAGCCTGGATGCCGAGCCAGAGCAGGAAGACCGCCCCAGCGAGACGCATCACGTCATAGGCGATCTGGCTGGCTGCGACAAGGGCGGAGACCCCGGCTGCGGACAGCATGCCCCAGATCAGCACCCCCGCTGAGTTGCCCACGATGTTAGCCAGGGCGATACGCCGTCCATGTACGGCGGCGACCTGCAGGAGAAGGGCGAACGCCGGGCCGGGGGTGAGGGTGACGGCCGCCGCGACGACCAGGAACGCCGATACGGATCGCATCCGTTCATCGTGCCGTACGTGGCCTGGCGGCCGGGGAACGCACAAGCGTCGATGGCCGGGGAGTAGGTCAGCGAGGGCGTATCCCACGCAGCACGTTGCGCAGCAAGGCATCGACGAAGTCGATGCTGAGTGGCCGGCCGGCAGGCAGGAGGAGCCGGTGGTAGCAGGCTCCCCACAACTGGTCGATCACCACCTCGGGGTCGACGTCCGCGGCGATCTGGCCGTCCCCCTGGGCCGTGCGCATCCGGCGGACCGCCAGCTCCCGCCGAGGGAGGGTATAACGCTCGGTGAGAGCAGCGGCGAGGTCGGCATCAGACTGCGCGGCGCCGACCAGGGCTGCGATCACCCGCCCACCGGGCTGGCCGCCCAGCAGGAGGATGAAGTTGTGCAACTGGCTACGCAGGTCAGCCTCGACATCCCCGGTGTCCGGGAAGGCGAGGGCCTGCTCGACGGCGGCGAAGTAGGCGTCAAAGGCCAAGGCTCCCGGTGAGGGCCACCACTTGTAGAGGGTCATCTTGCTCACCCCCGCCCGCTGGGCGACCTTGTCGAAGGTCAGCCCGGCCAGACCGTTCTCGAACAGCATCGCACCGGCGGTGGTGAGCACCGCACGCCGGACGGCGTCTGCCGGGCGTCGGCCCCGACCCCGGCGCAGCGGCTCCTGGCCTCCCGGCCCGGGCAGGGGCGACTGAGCGGCGTCCTCCGCGTCGGTACCCATGAATCCCTCCCGAACTTGTGTACAGGAAGGCTATATCCGCCAGGATCGCCTGGTTGTCATCACTTCACTTGCAACAAATGGACAGTTCGTCTACCTTCAGATTAATGGACACCTTGTCTACTAATGAGGAGCGGACCATGACCGACTCTGCCCCTGCTGACCCCGTCCGGGCCCGGGTGGCGATCGTCACGGGTGCCTCCGGCGGCATCGGACGCTCCGTCGCGCTGCGGCTGGCTGCCGACGGCCAAGCGGTCGTCGTCCACTATGCGAGCAACAGACACGCTGCCGAGGAGGTGGCCGCCGAAATCACCGCGACTGGTGGGGTTGCCCTCACGTCCGGCGGTGATGTCGCCGACGAGACAGCGATGGCCGCCCTGTTCGAGGATGCCGAGCGCCGCTTCGGCGGGGTCGACGTGGTGGTCAACACGGCCGGGATCATGCGGCTGGGCCCGGTGACGGAGTTCTCACTGGCCGACTTCGACCAGATGCACCGGACCAACGTGCGCGGCACCTTCGTGGTGGCCCAGCAGGCGGCGCGTCGGCTGCGCTCCGGCGGGGCACTGATCTTGTTCTCGACGTCGGTGACCCGGCTCCAGCTGCCCACCTACGGCGCGTACGCCGCGACGAAGGGCGCCGTGGAGGCGCTCACCCTGATCCTGGCGCGTGAGCTACGAGGCCGGGACGTGACCGTCAACACGGTAGCTCCCGGCCCGACCGCGACCCCGCTGTTCCTGGAGGGCAAGAGCGGCGAGGATGTGCAACGGAGTGCCGGTCTGAACCCGATGAGCCGTATCGGCACCCCTCAGGACATCGGCGAGGTGGTGGCATCGTTGGCCGGGCCAGCCCGCTGGATCAACGGCCAGACCGTCTTCGTCAACGGCGGCGCGGCCTGAACCGCTCGGTCGTCACCGTGCCCCTCAGCCGGCTCTGCCGGGGTGTACCGGGCGAGGGAGATGGTCAGGCCTGGGCGCAACAACCCGACGGGAGCGATCCTGGGCATGTGCCAGCGCAACAGATCAGGAGCGAGATGCTGTAGATCATCCCGGATCCGGGTCGCGAGTTCCCGGCCGTAGACGTTCGTGGCGGCACACGCCCCCGCCCAGTCGCTGACGTTCCGGCGCACGGTCGCGCATTCGATCATGGACGGCGGCGCGGCGAACTCGCGCACGTGCAGCCACAAAGAGAGCCGAGAGTCTCCATCCGCGGATCGCGAGTGCATCAGCACTCACCTTGCGCGGACGGGGCCTCCCCTCTGGGGAAAGAAGAGATCGTCATCGGTTGGGAATGTAGACGATGCCCCTCCCTGGACGGCAAGAAGGTCCGCTGACGGTTCGGGAGGTCGCGCCACCGCGCCCGAGCCCTGTCCGTCGGAGGACGTACAGTCGGCCGGAAGCATCCGGCCATCCGAGCAGACCCGTTCAAGGAGAATCCCTCATGCGAGGAGTCGTACTCCACGCCCCTGGCGACGTCCGCGTCGAAGAGCGTGACCAGCCGGTGATCGTCGAGCCGACGGACGCGGTGATCCGGCTGTCCGCCACCTGCGTGTGCGGCTCGGACCTGTGGCCCTATCGCGGTATCGAACGGGTCAAGAAGCCGGTGCCGATGGGGCACGAGTACGTCGGCATTGTCGAGCAGGTCGGCAGCGAGGTGCGCACCATCCGGCCCGGTCAGTTCGTCGTCGGCTCGTTCTTCGCCGCGGACACCCCCTGCGAGATCTGCCGTTCCGGCTACCAGACCTCCTGCGTGCAACGGCAGCCCGGCGCCGCCACCGGCGGGCAGGCCGAGTACACCAGGGTCCCGCTGGCCGACGGCACCCTGGTCGCCACCCCGGATCTGCCGGACGACGACCTGATCCCCAGCCTGCTGGCGGCGTCCGACGTCCTGGGTACCGGGTGGTTCGGGGCCGTCGCCGCCGAGGTCGGGCCGGGCAAGACCGTCGCCGTGGTCGGGGACGGCGCCGTCGGCCTGCTCGGCGTCCTTGCCGCCAGGCAGCTCGGCGCCGCGCGGATCATCGCGATGAGCCGGCACGAGTCTCGCCAGAAACTCGCCCTCGAGTTCGGCGCCACCGACATCGTCACCGAACGCGGCGACGAGGGCGTCGCCCAGGTCAAGGAGCTCACCGGCGGCCTGGGCGCGCACTCGGTCATCGAGGCGGTCGGCACCCAGGAGTCGATGATGCAGGCCATCGGCTCCACCCGCCCCGGCGGGCACGTCGGCTTCGTCGGCGTCTCCCACGGCGTCGAGGTGCCCGGCGGGAAACTCTTCTACTCCCACGTCCACCTGCACGGCGGCCCCGCGCCGGTGCGCCGCTTCCTGCCGGAACTCATTGAGCTGATCTACGCCGGGACGATCAACCCCGGCAAGGTCTTCGACCTCACCCTGCCGCTGGACCAGGCGGCCGAGGGCTATCGAGCGATGGACGAGAGGCGTGCGATCAAGGCGCTCCTGCGCCCTTGACCTCGGACGAGGGGAATCAGCGTGTGCAGTTGCTGTCGTTATCGCGACGGTGATGGCACACGTTGATTCCCCCTGGTCTGCCTACCGGATCAGGTACCCGCTCCTCGGCTCGTCATCACCCAGAACCGCGATCGCGGCAGCAAGGGAGACCTACCTGCACCACAGCCGGAGGGACCGTGTAGCGGGTTACCGTCCCCAATCGGTCTGGGGGTGCGGGACGCCGACACTACGCGCGTATTCATCAACCTCCCGATGGGCGTCATTGTCGTGGAAGTCGACATACCAGCCCGACGGGTCAAGGACTCTCGACAGGCGGGCGGCGAGAACATCGGGGTCGAGACCTGTGCGCGAGTCACTGGTGAACTCCGCGACGGTCCGCTGTGACGGCTGGGTGCCGACGGCGTTCGCCACCTCGCACCGACTGATGCTCGTGAACAAGAGTCCGGTCGGATCGAGTGTTGCGCCCGGGGTAATGCTCTCCATGATCAACACTCCGGTGACAACCCTGGCTCCCATGACCAGACCATAATCCACACCTCGATCTTGCTGCCATGATGTTCTCTGTGTAGTCGGATGAACACGGAGGTGAGCGGGATGGATCCTGTGACGTTGCTGGTGACTGCCCTGGCCGCTGGCGCGGCGGCGGGGGTCGGGGAGACCGCGACGATGGCAGTGAAAGATGCCTACGCGACGTTGAAGGAGAGGGTGGCTGCCCGGTTCTCGGGGGATACCTCACGGGAGGTGGTGCTTGCCGGACACGAGCGGCAACCGGAGGTCTGGTGCTCGCCGCTGGCGCGGGCACTGATCGAGAGCGGCGCGGTGGAGGACCAGGGTGCCGTCGAGGCTGCGCAGCGCTTGCTGGAGCTGTTGGACGAGGCCGGTGCTCGACAGGGGCGGTACGTGGTGGATGTGCGCGGGGCCCAGGGGGTCCAGGTAGGTGATCACAACAGCCAGATCAACCGGTTCGGGTGAGAACCCCGGACGCCGTCCCTGAGACGGGTGACGATATCCCCGAGGTCCGGGGAGGGCAGTGGGGACGAGCGAACCTTCAGGTCAACCTGTTCGGTCGGCCTGATCCAGACCCGGAGCGGGACGACCGAGGGCCGGTCTTCGCGGTGCCGAGGCTGTCAGGGTGGGAGGTGGCGCGCCCGGACACCAGTGACCACTTGCGTCGAGCGCTCCTCGACAGCGAGGGCAATGTGGCGTTGACCACTGCGGTGCTCGGCGGAGGAGGGTTCGGCAAGTCGACGCTGGCACGGATGCTCGTGCACGAGCGGGAGATCCGCGACCGTTTCCGGGACGGCGTCGTGTGGGTGACGTTGGGGGAGCGGCTGACCGGTCCGGAGCTGGCCGAGCGGGTCAACCAGGTGACCTGGCAGTTGACCGGGGTGAAGCCGCCCCTGACTGATCCCGAGCAAGCGGGTGGTGAGCTGGGACGCTGCCTGGGGGACCGGCGGGTGTTGGTCGTGGTGGACGACGTCTGGAGCCGGGAGCAGGTGGAGGCGTTCCTCTACGGCGGGTCCCGGGCCGTCCGGTTGATCACGACGCGGGTACGGAGCACCGTGGACGGGCGGGCTGACCTGGTCGACGTGGATGTGATGGCCCGTGACCAGGCACGGCACCTTCTACTGTCAGGCGTGGACCTCGCTCCGGGCCGAGGGACTGACAAACAGGCCGTCCGGGCTCGATGTGAGCAGTTGCTCACGGCGACGGGATGCTGGCCGGTCCTGCTGGGGCTGGTGAACGCGGCGGTACGCGCGCATGTGCGTGCCGGTGCTGGGGTGGAGCAGTCCCTGGCCGGGATGCTGGAGTACCTCGCCGAAGAAGGCCCCACCGCCTTGGACCTGGAGGACGCGCAGCGCCGGGATGAGGCGGTAGGTGCCACGGTCGAGGCCAGTCTGCGGTGTCTGTCCGGCGAGGAACGGGCGCGGTATCTGGAACTGGCCGTCTTCGCCGAGGACACCGACGTGCCGTGGTCTCTGCTGGCACGGTACTGGCGCACGTCGGCAGAGTGGTCGACGGCGCGGACCTACCGGTTCTGCCGCAGACTGGCGGACCTGTCCCTGGTCACCGATCACCAGGAGGCGGCTGCGGACAATGCAGGCCCGTCGCTGCGCCTGCACGACGTCGTCCGGGACTATCTCCGGCACGCAGCGAAGGACGACCTGCCTCGGCTGAACACGATGCTGGTGGATGCCCATCGCGCACTCGTCCCCGCTACCGGACCGGGCTGCGGGCAGGGCAGCCGGTGGTGGCGGCTTCCGTCGGCCGAGACCTATCTGTGGGCCCATCTCGCCTCCCATCTGAAAGAGGCCGGACGAGACGACGAGGTGCGGCGGGTGGTGACGCATCCGGAGTTCGTGGTCGGTGTCCTGGAACACGTCGGCCCGTCCGGGCTCCAGGCCGATCTGGCGTTGTCGGACGACGAGACAGCGACGACGTTGCACCGGCTCGTGGCACGCCGCGGATATCTCCTGGGGAAGCTCGACCCGCCCGGCGCGCTGCGGTCCACCCTGCTTTCACTGATTCGGCCCCAGCTGGTGCTGGCCGGATTCGCCAGGGAACTCGACCTCCGGGGCGAACCCTGGTGCGTTCGGGTCGACGACCGGGAACCGGTTCGGTGGCAAGCCCAGGGTTGGTCCCGGTGCCGAGACCGGTCCGGGAGGCGGTTCGTCCATGCCGGTGCGGTCAAGGTCCTCGCCACGGCACCGGACGGATCCTGGCTTGCTACCGGCGGCAATGACAGCATGATCGGGATCTGGGACGTCCGCACCGGCGAACTGATCCACCATCTCACGGGCCACTCCAACCGGGTCGTCGCACTCGTCGTCGCCCCGGACGGGAAGTGGCTGGCCTCGGCGAGCACCGATGCCACGGTCCGGATCTGGGATCTGGAGACCGGCCGGACCCGGCACGTCGTCACCTCGCACTCCGACGTGATCGCAGGCCTGGCGATGCCGGCGGACGGCGCTTGGCTCGCCTCCGCGGACCGGCGCGGCACCGTCGTCCTGACCGCCCCCTGCACGGGGGAGACCCTGCGCCGCTTCCGCGATCCCACTGGCTACGTCGGGAGCCTGGCCGCCGACCCGGCCGGCACCTGGCTGGTGACAGCAGGCGGTGACCTCACCGTGCGCGTGTGGGACCCGGCGACCGGCCAGCGCCGTCACCAGATGCAGGCTGCGTCAATCGGTGCGTACCCAAGCTCCCCTCAGGAACCTCCCGACCCAGATCCTCAACGAGACAGGGTTTTCGATCTTGTCCGCCGGTCCTCGTGGGGTGTTTCCCGGGTGGGATTCCTGGCTCACGGGACCCTGCTAGCAGCGCTCAGCAACCAGATCACCCTCTGGGACACCAGGACTTGGAGCGAGCAGAGCATCCTGGTCAGCACGGGCGGACATCCCATGGCCATGCGGGTGATGACCGACGCCACCGTCATAGCCACCTACGGCGGCGACTCGAACGTAAGGATCTGGGACGGCGGTGATGGGACTCTCCTGCACGTCCTCCGATCCGAGCCGGTGAGCGCCCTGGAGTGCATCGCCCTGAGCCCTGACGGCCAACGGGTCGTCATCGGTGGCCCGGGCAACGCGATCGACGTCCACGACACCTCGACCGGTGAGAAAGTCCTCGAACTCGCCGGGCACGCCGCCCCCGGATTCCACGCCGTGATGCCGCCCGAAGGTCAGTGGCTGGCCACCTCCTCGCGGGACTGCACCGTCCGGATCTGGGACACCGGCACCGGCCGATCCCGGCACACCCTCCTCGGCTTCTGCGACATCATCACCCGGCTCGGTCACGCCGACGACGGCACGACGATCGGCGCCAACGTTGACGGCAGCCTCCTCACCTTCGCCGCGGACGCCACCGTCCACATCTACCCGGACGCCCATCGCGGAAGGGTCACCGCATTGGAGGTTCCGCCGAACGGGCCCTGGCTCGCCACCACCGGTTACGACCACGCCGTCCGGATCTGGAACCGTGATCACGAGGGCGATGGCGTCCGGCTTCGCCATGAACTGGCCGGACACGCAGGCCAGATCCACACCCTGGCCGCCCCGCAGGACGGCGCCTGGCTCGCCGCCGCCGGATCGGCCAGCACCATCTACCTGTGGTCCGGCGCCTCCGAGCGCTGGGACCATCAGATCCGCTGCCCCGGCGGATGGCGATGGCACCTGGCCACCCCCGCCGACGGCGCCTGGCTCGCCGCCGCCGGGTACGGCCCGGACATCCAGATCACAGATCCGGCGACCGGACAGCTCGTGCGAGTGCTCGACTCCGAGTCGCACTTCGTCACGGCGCTCGCTCTGCCCTCGTCTGGGGATTGGTTAGCATCCGCAGGAGCGAACAGAAACATCACCATCTGGGATCCGGCGACCGGGAACGTCCTGCAGCAGCTGAAACTGGAGGGCGGAGCCTGCCGGACGATGGCATCGTCCCCGGACGGCACCTGGCTCGTCACCGTCGCCTACCGGGACGTGCGTGTCTGGGACGTCGGATCCGGCCAGCTCCGCCACACCCTCGCCGGACACGTACAGGGCGTGAATCACCTCGCGGTATCCCCGGACAACCGTCTGCTCGCGACTGCGGGCGACGACCGCGTCATCCGGATCTGGGACATCGCCTCCGGCGAGAACGTGTGCTCGATCCGGATCGAGGTCCACCCGGGTCAGGTGGTCTGGACAGGCCCGGGCTCCATCTTCGTCGCTGGGGACAGCAGCCCTCGCTTGTTCACCCTCATCCACACCGACGAACGTCCATCCGCGTAGTCCGCGAGCGCTGATCAACCTGACGATGCGGAACTGACCGACGTCGCCGTGCGGTGGCGTTCCAACAGGTGCCGCCCGAGGTCCTCGTGACGGAACTGCAGGGCGATCCCCGAGCGGCGGAGGATGTGCTCGGCGTGGGCGTTCGCGAGGAGGGCGACGAACCGGATCCGGCCGTGTCCCCGTAGGCGCAGCACCATTTCGGCACCTCGCAGGTAGGTCGAGTGGTGGCTGCCGAGCCCGATGGTGAGGCCTGCCACGACGCCGCAGACGAGGCCGAACGAGCAGCTCGTGGCCAGCCCGTGGCGCAACCCGTGCAGCGGGCAGAAGACCGTGGCGAGAACGAGGACCCCCAGGACCGTGATGACCGTGGCGACGGCGACGGTGACACCCAGCGCCGAGCGCCGGTCGACCGAGTGACTCATCTCCACGGAGAAGACGGGGCGCGTCTCGGTAACGGGGCGGACCCCCATCGACAGCAGCGCCGTTCCCGCCGCGCCGACAAGGAGACCGCCGACGGTGAACATCGCGGTGACGGCCAGTTCCAGTGAGGCGTCGTGGCCGTAGGGGCTGATCAGCAACCAGCCCATCGCGCACCCGGCCGCGCCTCCGACGCTGGTGCCCAGGGTGAGTTCGCGCAGCCAGCCGTGGCGGCGTGGCCCCCGGATCCGCAGCTCTTTCGGGCCGTTCGCGTGCCAGGTCCGCAGCCCGCCCAGGAAGAAACCCACAAACGCGTAGAACAGGCTCATGCCCGCGACCAGCCCGAGGACGACGCCCCGGTCGTCCTGCCCTTCCGCCGGGATGACGAGTCCGCCGCCCCGCGCCAGGGCATAGCCGATCTCGCCGGCGACACCGACGCCCAGACCTACGGCGATCCCGCTCAACCTGCCGCGGGTGAACGCGGCGAGGAGCGCCACGGCGGCGCCTGCGGGCAGCCCGTGCATGATCCCGGCCGTGAGCCCGGCGGAGACCCGGTCGAGGAGGGGCAGGTGCTCCGTCCGCAGTCCCACGCCGTGCACCAGGCCGACGCCGAGCGTGGACGCGACCACCGTGAGCAGGCCGAGCATCAGGTTCGTGACGGCGTGGGCGCCACGGACCCGGTGGGGGAGGTTCCACCAGTGGATGTCCGGGGAACGGTCGAGGGCGGCGGCCAGCCAGCCGAGCCAGTACAGGGCCTGCTGGCGACGTGGACCATCCGGGTAGGCGCGCACGAACAGCTGCTCGATCAGATGGGAGCGGACCGTCTCGGGAGTGGTCAGGCGGGGATCTTCCACGAGGACGCGAGGATCGGTGTCGCGATAGGTGGCCTCCGCGTGCGAGGCGTAGGCGTCCCGGGCGAGACTGATCATCAGTGGCCGGTCCAGGGCCGTGGCGAGAACACCCTCGGGGTGGGCGGCGAGATGATCGGCGATCTCGGCCCACTGCTTCGCGCGCTCGGTCGCGTGGCCTCGTCGCAGGTAGTCGCGGACCATGTCGGTGTCCACGGCGTCGAGCCGGACGACGACGACGTCCCGCAGATGCCCGTGACGGGTAGCTTCCGCGTACTCGTCGAGCCGGCTGGTGAGGACGAGGCGGATCGTCGTGTCGTGGTCGATCCGGTCGAGGGCGACGCCGCGCAGCGGGGCGGGCATCTCGTCCAGCCCGTCGAGCAGGAGCGTCACCCGGCCCTGTTCCAGGAGCCGACGGGCCACGGAGCGCCCGTAGAGCGCCCGATCGCCGAGGAAGGGGTACTCACGCTCCAGGGTGTCCTGGGCCCAGTCGGACAGGCTGGTGCTCCGGGGATTCCACGAGGCGAGGCTGAGCCACACCGGCACGGGGACGGCGCCCGCGCGTGCCGGGGAGGTCCTGGTGAGCGTCTCGCGGTGCTGCACCGCGGCGAGCAGCAGCAACGCCATCGCCGCCGTCTTTCCCGAGCCTCGCTTCCCGACGATGACCAGCCGCCCCCGTGGCAACCGGCGGTAGACGTCCCGATAGAGGGAGTCGACCGATCCTTCACGGACCGTCGTGGCCTCCTGCCCCGGCGAGGTGCCGGGCAGGGGCAGCGGCCCCTGGCCCGAGACGAGCGGCCGCAGCGCCTCGTCGTCAGTCCCCGCGTCGCGATGCCACCAGACCGGGATCACGTCCCGGTCGATCGCCCACCCCTGTGCCTGCCTCCGCCAGCAGGTCGTCGTCGCCGTCGCGAGGTCCTCCGCGGCCCACCCCGCGCGGACGCCGTCCGGCGCGGTCGTCCGGCCCCGTGCGGCCAGCGCCCCGCCCGCCACGATCGTGAAGAGCCCCCCGAGGGCCGCCGCCCACCCCCCGGTCCTTGTCGCTCCCTGCTGCGCCGCGAGGACAGAACCCACCCAGGCCACCGCCAGGACGGCGGTCGCGGCGACCCAGCGTTCCGGGTTCGCCGTGGGCAGTACCCGGGCCGGAGCAGCAGGTACCGCGGCCTCCGACTGCTGAGTCACCTCGGCCGGAGCCGGAGCCGCCGGGGGCGGCGCGACCGGAGCCGCCGGGGGTGGAGCCGTCTTCGCCGTCCACCAGAGGGCGCTGAGGTGCTGCCGCTCCCGGGGGGACGCGATCTCGGCCAGGGCGAGCGCGAGAACCTCTGGCGAGGCCGGGAGACTCTTGCCTCGGCGCCAGTCGCTCAGGCAACGTTCCCACCGCCGGATGCGGTTGCGGCGCTCCGCCGCGTCGTCCCGCCCACGCCCGCCGCGTGGGGAGGTGCGGCTCTCGGCCTGCGCGATGCGCGTCGCCAGATGCCGGGCGGTCACCCCTTGGCGGCTGTGCGCGTACAGGAGACCCTCCAACGCCTCCGCGAACTCCGAACGCGTCTGGCTCGTCACGTCCCTCGGATCCCCCTCCCCGCCGCTTCCCGCCGCCGCTTCCTTGGCGACGACGACACGTTAGCGGGAGGCAACCGGCGGATCCCGTGAGATCACGGCACCGGACCGATCCGCCGGACAAATCCGGGAGACCGCCGTGACCTGCGACGACAGGGCAGCTCGGTCCGCTCCGGCCAGTGGCGGGCCCCCGGATGTGATGGTCTGTCGAGGCAGCACATCGCCGGGAGGCCGGCATGGCGCTTGCCGGCGGGGGGGTCGGCGGGACGCCATGCCGGCGGGGGGCCGGCGGTTGAACGTGTTTCAAGGAGAGGCCCAGGACCGGACGGTGGACAGCGGGACACCGTAGGCGAGTTCGGCTCAAGGTCATACCATCACGAACCCGACCAGATCACCGGCGTCTGGCGGATGGGTGAGGGGGAACCATGACTCGAGACGTGAGGATGGGGCGCGGGCGGCTCGCGTTGGTGGTGCTGGCGACGGTCGTGATGACGTCGGGCGTCGGGACAGCCGTCGCGGTGGCCGGTGACGCTCTGCCCGTCGACGCGCAGGCGACCGCCGCGACCGGACCGGCCGTGACAACCACGTCGCTGCCGACCGGGTCAGGGACGCGGACCGGTACGGCGACGCCGTCCGGAACCCGGACCGGGGGCACGTCGACCTCCGAGACCCCGTGCCCCTCCGGGCTCGGAACGGGGGGGACGGGTCCGGTGCCGGCCTCGGACTTCGAGGACGGCACCGTCGGGAGGTGGACCGGTGACTCAGGGGTGACCTTGACCAACACCGGTCAGCTGGCCGCCAGCGGCACCCGGAGCCTGCAGGTCGAGGGCGTCACCGGCACCAAGGGGCTGAACCTGTCGGGCGGCACGTCGTCGGCCGAGGGCTACAACTGGCACAAGGTGACGGCCAAGGTCCGGCTCGCACCGGGCAGCGCACCGGCGTACGTGCAGCTGGCCCCGAGGGGCGCACTCACCAACATCCCCGGCGTCGCGCGCGTCACGTCCCACGGCTGGACGACGATCGTCGCCTGGTTCTCGCCGTCGACGCTCTACTGGGACGCCTACTGCAACGGCCGCATGTACGGCGGCATGATCCCGGTGGGCGCCTCGCTGAAGGTGACCCAGCCGACGACGGCCTGCGGCCAGGCAATCACCGGGACGGTCACGCTGTTCGTGGACGACGTGCAGATCCGGATGGCGACGTCGTCGGGGAGTGTGACGGGCGCACCGCGTGCAAGCACCCCGCCCGAGCCCGCCTCCACGCCGCGGTGCCACATCACGCCGAGCCGCTCGCCGGACCCGACGTACGAGTGACGGACGTCGCTCGGCTCCGGCTCACCGGCGGTAGACGAAGACGGTCTTCCCTCGGGATAGCCGGGGCCATAGACGGTCCATGCTGGCCGAGGTCAGGCGCACGCAACCGAGACTGGCGGCGTACGTCGG
>JAUPKM010000210.1 GCA_030837445.1 Actinomycetota bacterium | reverse complement strand
GTCCCGCACCGTGTCCCGTCGACGGGGACCCGACCGCAGGACTGGGCAGCGTCCCTCGAACCGGTGGCGCCGCGCGGACCAGGCACGCAACCGTGCCCTCGGGAAGGTCACCGACCAGCGCAGGGACGCCCTCCACAAACTCACCACGAGCCTGGCATCCACCTACGGCACGATCGTGGTCGAGGACCTCCACGTGGCCGGGATGGTCCGCAACCATCGGCTGGCCCGGCACGTGCAGGACGCGGGGTTCGCCGAGATCCGCCGCCACCTCACCTACAAGACCACCTGGCACGGCGGCACCCTGCTCGTCGCGGACCGCTGGTTCGCATCCTCCAAGACCTGTTCTGGCTGCGGCGCGGTGAAAGCCAAACTCGCCCTGTCCGAACGCCAGTACGTCTGTGAAGCCTGCGGCACGGTCCTGGACCGGGACGTCAACGCCGCAGTGAACCTCGCACGACTGGCCGCCAGTGGGGCGGACAGCAACGGACGCGGAGCCGACCGTCAGACGCCCTCCGGGGCGCAGGTGGCTGAGAAGCGTCAACCCGGCACGCGGCAACGCGGTCAGACCGGGACCCTCCCGCCACAAGGCGAGAGTGCAGCCTGAGACGTCATTCATGACAACTCGACTGCAACGGTGGTGAGTCACCTGATGTGGCGCTGGCTGACCGACCCGGAGATCCGTGCGAGCTCAGCCGGAGACGCCGTCTACTCCGCCTTCGGAACCACCCGTCGCGATGTCGACCCGGAGGCCAACGCGATGCTGAAGGCGCTGATGGTCCTGCACCTGCGTCACCCGCGCGACGTTCTCGAACTCGTGCGCGCCTACCGAGCGACCTTCCCTGGCGACGCGGCTGCTGTGGACCGTGTGGTGTCCGACACGCTCGTCGGACAGGCGCTCCCGGACGCCCCGGAGCTGTGGATGACAAACCGGGGGTTCACCGTCGGCGCCACGGTCCTCGACCAGTACCGGGCGGTGCCCCTGCCCCGGTCGTTCGACCTCAACGCCGCGAGCGTCGTCGACCTGCTGGCGGTACCGGGGATGGACCGGCGCACCGCCGGCGCGGTCGTCGCGGGCGCGCCGTACCGGTCGGTCGAGGACCTGGCCAGGGTGCCGGGGGTCGCCTCGCACCTGGTGGCGCGGTTCCGCTCGATGGCGACCGAGCACGCGACGCGGTCGAAGGCCCCGGAGAACGAGCAGGAGTTCACCTTCAACCTGACGAATCTGGTCGTCGGGTACGTCATTCGCGCTCTCGGATTCCTCCTGGCCGTCGTGGTGTGCGGCGCGGTCCTTCACCGGAGGATCCGCCGGATCGGCTGGGGCCGGGCGCTCGCGACCGGAACGGCGCTCGGACTGCTCGGCCTGCTGCCCGCGTGGATTCGCCCGGTGCTGGGTGCCTCGTCCCCGGTGGCCGAGGTCGCAGTCCTGCTGCTGCCCGTGGTGCTGGTCGGCGTCCCGGGCCTGCTCCTGGATGTGTTCCGCCACCACGACGGGTGCCGGGCGCACCGGACGGCCCTGGCGTGGGCCGTATCGCCACTGCTCGTCGTCCTGGTGATTCAGACCTGGTGACTCAGACCTGGTGACGCGAACTTGTCGCTCAGGTAAGCCCTTTCGTCTGCCGATGCGTGCTCTAAGCGCAGAGGGTGTGCTGAAGGTTCCTCTTGCAGGCATCGGGAGCAGGCATGACGGTTCATACGTCGTCCGTGGGTTCGTGGATGAGTGGTCACCCCCCGAAGGGTGTCCGGCGTCCGTCAGGCGTGCGCAGAGGACCGGCCCGGTGGCTGGCGGATCTGCCGATGTCCCGCAAACTCATGCTGCTCGTCGGCGTCAACTGCCTCGCCGCGACCTTGATCCTCGTCTCGGGCACGATGGGACTCCAGGGGGTGAGGGACAGGGCGAAGGACATCTCGCAGGGCAACCTCAGATCGTTGGAGGTCCTCGCCTCGGTTCAGTCGGCGGCCCAGCAGGTCCAGACCGATGTCGCGAACCTGGCGCTGTCCTCCGGGCCGGTGGCTCTGTCGTTCTTCTCCGAGCGCATGCAGGTCGCGGACGGCACGATCGAGACCCAGCTCACCACCTACTCCGCCGGGATCCACAGCACGGCCCAGGCGCGTGCCGTCGACCGGTTCAGGATCTGGTGGGGCGCGTACCAGAAGTACCGAACGAACCGCTTGATCCCGTTGGCGAGTGGGGACCGGGTCGTGTTCCAGCAGGCGTACCTCGGACAGGGGCAGATCGTCTCCGGCAAGGCGATGAGCGCGCTCCAGGAGCTGGCCGCGTTCGAGCAGGCGAGCGGCCAGCAGGCGACCGAACAGGCCGACGCGACCTATCGGCGGGCGATGCTGGAGATGGGAGCGGCCCTGGTGATCGGCCTCCTGCTCGCTGTCCTTCTCGCCGTCTACCTCAGCCGGCTCATCGTCCGGCCGGTGCGTCAGGTGGTCTCCGTCCTGGAGGACGTCGCCGCCGGTGACCTGACGGCGCAGGCGCACGTCGACCAGCGCGACGAACTCGGCCAGATGGCGACCGCTCTGGCGACGGCGACGGACAGCATGCGGACGACCGTGCGCCTGCTCGCCGACAACTCGATGGCCCTGACCACCGCGGCGGAGGAACTCAGCGCGGTGAGCCAGCAGATCCGGACCAGTGCGACGGACACCTCCGACCAGGCGGGCAAGGTGGCTCAGGTGGCCGGCGAGGTCAGCGGGAGCGTCGCGTCGGCGGCCTCGGGCACCGAAGGGCTGGCGGCGTCGGTCCACGACATCGCCCAGAACACCGCCCAGGGGTCGGACGTCGCCCAGACCGCCGTCCGGATCGCGCAGGAGGCGAACAACACCATCGGGCGGCTCGGGGACTCGTCCAGCGAGATCGGCGAGGTCGTCAAGGTCATCGACTCCATCGCCCAGCAGACGAACCTGCTCGCCCTCAACGCCACGATCGAGGCGGCCCGGAGCGGTGAGGCGGGCAAGGGGTTCGCGGTGGTCGCCCAGGAGGTCAAGGAGCTCGCCCAGGAGACGGGCCGGGCGACCGAGGACATCACCCGCCGGGTGGAGGCGATCCAGAACGACTCCGGGGAGGCCGTCGGCGCCATCGGCCGGATCACCGAGGTGATCGGGCAGATCAACGACTACCAGAGCACCGTCGCCGCCGCGGTCGAGGAACAGGCCGCGACGACGCGCGACATGAACCGTGACGTCGGCGAGGCAGCCAAGGGATCCGGCCGGATCGCGGAGACCATCTCCGGCGTCGCGGCCGCCGCCCAGAGCACCAACGACGGAGTGACCCAGGTCAGCGGGTCGGTGGGGGATCTGGCCCGCATGGCCTCCGAGATGAGGACCCTCGTCACGCGCTTCACCTACTGAGCTCACCTACTGGGCTCATCCACCGGGCTCACCTACCGGGCCGTCCGTACGGTTCCCGGCTCTCACGATCGTCACGACTGATTGGGCATCACCATGATCCGGTCACTGCTGAAGAACCGTCGCGGTCCCTCGGCCGCCGCCCTGGTCCTCGCCGTCGTCGGAGTCGCCGCCGGAGCGGGACTCTCCGCCTGCGGCACGGAGAGCACCGCGCCGGTCTCCTCCGGCCCCACGGCGCGGGTCGCGTTCTTCCTCCCCCATCCGAAGGCCGACCGGTACGAGGCGATCGACCTTCCCCACTTCTCGGAGCGGCTGAACGAGCTGTGTCCCCGGTGCGTGGTCGACTACTACAACGGTGAGCAGGACCAGGAGAAGCAGAACGCGCAGTTCCGTGAGGCCCTGTCCAAGGGCGCCCAGGTGATGGTCTTCGACCCGGTCGACAGCAAGAAGGGTGCCTCTCTGATCGACGAGGCGAAGGCCAAGAACGTCCCGGTCATCTCGTACGACCGCATCCTGTGGGGCAAGCCCTTCGACTACCTCGTCTCCTTCGACCACCTGGAGGTCGGTCGTCAGCAGGGGACGTCGCTCAAGGAGGCGATGGGGAACGCCGCGTCGGGTGGCTCGGTGATCTGGATCAACGGGCCGGTCACCGACAGCAACGCCGTTCTCCTGTCGAAGGGCGCCAAGGAGGTGCTGGGAGGGTCGGTGAAGATCGTCGCGGAGTACACGATGCCCGGCCCGAAGTGGGACACGGGGGTCGAGGCCTGGCTGGCGAAGACCGTCCCCACGCTCGCGTCCTCGACGATCGCCGGGGTGTACTGCCCGAGCGACGTGTGCGCGGGCATGGTGGGCAAGGCCCTCAAGGCGGCTGGGGCGAAGAAGCTGCCGCCGATGACCGGATCGAACGCCGACGTCGCCGGTCTCCAGCGCATCCTGGACGGTGAGCAGTACATGACCGCGTACAAACCGGTTCCCGCCGAGGCGAGGCTCGCGGCCGAGCTCGCGTTCAACCTGGTCACCGGCAAACGCCCCAAGGCGACCTCAACGCTGGACAACGGCGCCGGGACCATGCCCGCCTTCTTCGTCGACACCCACGTCGTCACCAAGGATAAGATCAAGGAAACCGTCCTCAAGGACGGTTTCCTCACCGTCAACACCCTCTGCGCCGCGGCCTACACCCAGGCCTGCAAGACCGCGGGCATCACCGAGTGATGCCCGCGGTCCTTGCCTCGGATCACCCCGCCGAGCAGGCCATCCTCGGCACGGATCTGCTGCCGGTACCCACCAGCCCGACGGCGGTCGACCCACCGGCGGCGAGGGCACCGTTCCACGGCAGGTTGCGTACCGTGTGCGTCGATCCGCTGCTGGACGCCTGGCCGCCCCAGACCGAGCCGAGGGACTGCCCGCTCTCGTACGTCCAGCTGGCAGACCACGAGGTGATCGCCGACGAGCCGGCCGTCACCGTGATCTCGGCCTGG
The DNA here is from genome assembly GCA_030837445.1 of Actinomycetota bacterium. Classification (GTDB taxonomy): domain Bacteria; phylum Actinomycetota; class Actinomycetes; order S36-B12; family UBA10799; genus JACJWR01. Next base: position 93 of record JAUPKM010000210.1, on the reverse strand, counting down.
AAGCCTCCAGACCAGGTGTTCTTGACCTTGTAGACGGCGGCGCACCCACTCTCACCCGTCGGCGTCGGGGTGACGGACGGCGTGACGCTCGGC
>JAUPKM010000209.1 GCA_030837445.1 Actinomycetota bacterium | reverse complement strand
GCGGGTTTCCCGGCGCCCGCCTGCGCCTCGGCGGCAGGGGGAGCGGCCGCTACCGCCGCCGGTGCCGCGGTCTCGCCCTGCGGCGCCGACGCCTGCGTCGGAACGCTGGGGGCGCCGTCCTCCAGCAGGGCACTGAGCCGGTTGATCAGTTCGGGGTGGTCCGCGTCGCCCTCGGTGCCGGTGGCCTCGATGTTCGCCAACAGCCCTCGGACGGCGTCGACCATCTTGAGCAGGGCGGTGGCGCGGTCGTCCGTCAGGGCGATGCGTCCGTCACGCAGTCTGCTCAGCAGGTTCTCACCGACGTGGGTGATTTTCTCCAACTTGTGAAACGCCAGGAACCCGCTGGTGCCTTTGATGGTGTGAATCGTGCGGAAGACGCTGGCCAACAGCTCGCGCGATCCGGGATTCTGCTCCAGCGCCAGAAGATCCCGGTCGAGCTGGTCAAGGTTTTCGTGACTCTCGACCAGAAACTCAGCGACGATCTCATCGATCGCTTCCACGTGATTCCTCCTCGCCGCACAGGGACGAGGACTTCATCGGCCTGCCACCGATCAACTTGAGTGTCAAGCGCCCGTCCCGCTGAAACCAGACGTTCGACGGAGCCGGAGGCAGTCCGAAGGAGCTAGAGGCCGTATCGGTCGAGCCAGAAACCGTCCTCATCGGTGACGACGCCGCCCGTCGCCTCGACGATCATGCGGGTGAGGGCGCGCACCAATGGCTGGACCCGCTGCCGGGACGTCAGGAAGGACTGGGACGGGATCCGTCGTTCCCGTTCCTCCCAATCCGTCGGAGCCCACCGCACTTCGTAGGTGACGAAGGGCTGATCGGCCCAGGGCTGCCCGATGACGGCGGGTTCACGATCCCGGCCGACGTGCACGAGGACCTCGAGCGCGCCGTCCTCGCCGTAGGGACCAATGTCGCCCGCGACGGCGAACCCGTCGATCACGTGGTCCGAGGCCATGACCGCCATGTCGTTCTGGTCGGCGATGTGGTGCAGATGCGACAGGTCGTACGGGCTGATCGGAGCGTTGCTGAGGTAAGGCGATATCGCCGCACCCGAGTACGCGGCGTCCGAAGGACCGTTCCAGTCGGCGCCCTCGATCTCCAGTTGGGCCGTCGGGACCACTCGCTGGACGACGCCGAGCAGCACCTCGGGGTCGAGCCAGTAGGGCGAATGGATGATCATGTCGACGGCCTGCTGCGGGTCGGGCTGGAGGAGGCCGGAGCTCCCGGCGATCCTGACCGCGCCCTCGACCCGCCGCGCGAGCGCCACGAGGAGCTGGAGCGTCCGGCCTTCCTCCCGCCAGGGCAGCCCGTGCGGGAAGGCGTGGGTGAACCCGTCCCGGTCGTCGGTACCGGGGATCGGCGGATCCTCGCGTTCGATGGGAGCGCTCAGCGCGTAGACGACGGTCCACGGCATGGGGACGGCCGCGTCAACGGCGTCCTCCATGGAGAGTTTGTACGGTCCGCTGAGAGCACTGTGCCGGCCGAGGGCCGTCTGCCCGGTGGCGCTGAGGTCGCTCGCGGGCACCCGGGCGCGGACCAGGTCGCAGACGTCCTCAGGATGGACGGTGCTGGGCACGAGCAGTAAGTGCATCGCGCTCAGCTCGACGGCCGCACCGATACCCCCAGCGCCCCGCGACCCCGCGGCGTTGCGCGCCTGCCGACGTACCCGCAAGGCCACGTCGTCCTCCTCAGACCGTGGTGCGATGGAACGAACGGAACGAACGGCTCTGAGTGGGGCCCCTCTGCCCCTGATAGCGGGAACCGTAGCGCTCACTGCCGTACGGGTGTTCCGCCGGGCTGGAGAGCCGGAAGAAGCAGAGCTGACCGATCTTCATACCCGGCCAGAGCATGATCGGCAGAGTAGCGACGTTGCTGAGCTCCAACGTGACGTGGCCGGAGAACCCGGGATCGATGAACCCCGCGGTCGAGTGCGTCAGCAGGCCGAGCCGGCCAAGGCTGGACTTACCCTCCAGCCGGGCGGCGACGTCGTCGGGGAGGCTGACGACCTCGAACGTCGACGCCAGCACGAACTCACCCGGATGGAGCACGAACGGCTCCTCCGAGTTCACCTCGACGAGGCGGGTCAGGCAGGGCTGCTCCTCGGCGGGATTGATCACCGGATACTTGTGGTTGTCGAACAGACGGAAGTACCGATCGATCCGGACATCGACGCTCGACGGTTGCACCATCTCCTCATCGAGCGGATCGAGGACGACGCGACCTGCCTCGAGCTCAGCACGGATGTCACGGTCAGAGAGGAGCACTCCGAAAGGTTAGCGGCCCACCGACCGCTCCCCCACCGGTCAGACGTGGCATTCACACTGGATGAAGGGATCCGACGGGCCCGACATCACCGACGGTCACAGAAGGTGCTCATATCGGGATCGAACGAACACCTCAGCCCCCTCCGGCCGGTTCTTCATGACCGACTCCGCGCCCCGCGCTCCCGATCAGCTCCCCGAACGCGCTCCCCGACGCTCACTCCCGGCGACGCTTGGTCCCCGGCGACACCCGGTCCCCGGCACTCGGTCCCACCGGCTCGCGCACGAGCGAGCACGGAGTCTTGGTAGGGTGTGCGGGAAGCGCTCTTCGGATCGCGTCGCGCGGGTGTAGTTCAATGGTAGAACATCAGCTTCCCAAGCTGACAGTGCGGGTTCGATTCCCGTCACCCGCTCCAGCCACTCGGGCCCAGGTCAGGGACATGATCCCCAACCCGGGCCCGACGTGTTCCGGATCTTCAGCACCCCCGTTGGGCCATTAGCGGGCCATTAGGGGGCGGCTTGCACCACTCACCACAGATCCACCCCAGACACCTTGGCGGCTTGGTCACCAGCTGGAGCCAAGGAGTCGACACGCTCGGCAACAAGGGCGACACGAGGTAGATGCTCATGGCAACCTCCCAGGCATGGCAAGTAGTGAATCACCAGACCCAGCCCCGAAACCCATTGACTTCGGCCCCATGTTCACGAAAATGCAAACCCACTTCGGCCACTCCTTCGAACTGGGGTCGGCTGATTGGCCAAGCCAAGGCAGCTCACTCGCGGGTGACGATCAACGTTCAGCACCATTTCGCCTGAGCCATGCGGCACTTCTTTCCTACAGCACAGGCGCCGACCATCTTGAGGCCATACGCTTCATGATCCAGGATGGTAAGCGAACCCAGCCTTGGGCGTCACACACCCTTGTTCGAGGAGCGCTCGAAAACTTCGCAACGGCGGTGTGGCTGATAGCTCCAAAAAAACGCAACGAACGCCTTACACGACGATTTCAATTAGCAATGTACGACGTGAAGAACTCAAACAAGGTTCAGCGCATAGGAAGCGAAGTATCTCCGCCAGATACCTCAAATTCAGATCAACCGCAAAAGCAGATCGAAGAACTTGCGGACGCACTCGGGATCAGCCATGCCACGATCAATCGCTGGCCCGGCCATGGGAAAATAGTCAGCCAAGCTGCTTTGGACGCCGGATTCGAGCCGATTGACTTCGAACTTGTATGGTCATTGTGCTCCGGAATGGCACACGGGATGGACTGGGCTACCCGCGGTACCCTAAGACACGACGTACTTCACGAGGATACGTCGGGCAAAGTCATTTCAGAAGTCACCACAGATCCAAAGCAACTCATGGCATACACAGCTCCTGCCCTCATCATGGCGGATAAAACCGTAGATCTCTTCAAAGGTAGAGGGATGCGGCATTACTGAACTCCGAGGTCAATAATTCTCCACAGAAACCCACACCAGGCCTCGCCTGGAGGAGTTTCTCCAGGCGAGGCCGATCATTAACGAGCGATCGAAGACCCACGGTGTGGATGCATTTACATCCCGTCAAGTTAGCCGATTCTCGGCGATATTTTCGCTTTCACCCCCCGAACTTTCACTTTCGTTCTCAGCAGCCCTGAGTACGGCATCAAGAGCCACCGCTACCGCTCGATCAGCGCCGGAGGATGCGTGTTGGTAGATGAGGGCGG
>JAUPKM010000027.1 GCA_030837445.1 Actinomycetota bacterium | reverse complement strand
GTTCGCAGGACCTGTTGGAGCGGGACGGACGACACCTCGGACAGGTACGCGTACCCGGGCAGGCGTTTCATCGCGGTCAGGTGCGCGTTCGCCTCGGGCACGTTCGTGTTCAGGTGTTCGCCGTACCAGCGCTTGTGGCGCCAGGCGAGGGTTTCGTTCCATACCTTGCGCACGCACCCGAACGTGCGGGCGAGGGTGCCCGCCTGCTCGGGGGTCGGGTAGGCCCGACACTTGAACGCCGTACGCATGTTCGAACCGTAACGGACCTCTACCAGTCCGCTGAAACCCCGATCCACAAACAGGATCGGCTATCCATGTCCTGCTCCGCAGGCGTCCAATTCCTCCCCGGCCTGAAGGCCGGAGTCTCCTTGGAGCAAACCTGATGACCGGGGACGGCACCAACGACGCCCCTGCCCTGGCCCAGGCCGACGTCGGCGTCGCCATGAACACCGGGACCTCCGCCGCCAAGGAGGCCGGGAACATGGTCGACCTCGACTCCAACCCCACGAAGCTCATCGAGATCGTCGAGATCGGCAAGCAGTTGCTCATCACCCGTGGGGCGCTGACGACGTTCTCCATCGCCAACGACGTCGCGAAATACTTCGCGATCATCCCCGCGATGTTCGTGTCGGTGTATCCCGGGCTGGACTCGCTCAACGTGATGCGCCTGCACTCCCCCGACTCCGCCATCCTCTCAGCGGTGATCTTCAACGCGCTCATCATCGTCGCGCTCATCCCGCTCGCGCTGCGCGGGGTCCGCTACCGGCCCTCGTCCGCGTCCTCACTGCTGCGCCGCAATCTGACGCTCTACGGTCTCGGTGGTCTGCTCCTTCCGTTCGCCGGCATCAAGGCGATCGACCTGCTCGTCCAGTTCATCCCCGGTATCGCCTGAGGAGGGCGGAGCATGTTCACCGACACGATCCTGGCTCCGGCTGGCTCGCCGGAACCGTCCGGGCCGGCGGCCAGGGGCAGGCCCGGACGCGGCACCTGGCGCCAGTACCTCGCCGCTGTCCGCGTCCTGCTGGCCCTGACCGTGGTACTCGGCCTGGCCTACCCGCTCGGCGTCACCGGCGTCGCCCAGCTACCCGGTCTGCGCGACAAGGCCACCGGCAGCCCGGTCCGGAACGCCTCGGGTCAGGTCATCGGCAGCAGGCTGCTGGGCCAGGGTTTCCTCGACACCGGCGGCTGGCCGCTGCGGGAGTGGTTCCAGCCCCGCCCGTCCGCAGCCTCCTCCGGAGCCTCCAACCTGGGCCCGAGCAACCCCAACCTGGTCAGGGCCATCGGGGACCGGCGCGCCGCGATCGCCGCGTTCGACTCCCTCCCCGGTCGCCGAGTCGACCCGGACCAGGTCCCGGCGGACGCCGTCACGTCGTCCGGGTCGGGCCTCGACCCCGACATCAGCCCCGCCTACGCCCGGCAGCAGGCCTACCGGGTCGCCGCCGCCCGTCGCCTGGATGCCTCCGCGCTGCTGGCCCTGGTGGAAGACCAGGTGCAGGGGCGCGACCTGGGCTTCCTCGGGGAGCCGCGCGTCAACGTCCTGGAGCTCAACCTCGCCGTCGAGCGACTGCGGCCATGAACGCCCAGGTCCCCTCCCCCGAGCCCGGATCGTCGTCGCCTTCGCCGCCGGCGACCGGTGACGCGGGCCGGGTGTGGGACGAGGCGCGCCGAGGGCGGTTGAAGGTCTACCTCGGCGCGGCTCCCGGGGTCGGCAAGACCTACGCGATGCTCAACGAGGGCCACCGGCGCCACGAGCGAGGCACCGACGTCGTGGTGGCTCTCGTCGAGACCCACGGACGGGCGAAGACCCAGGCGCAGGTCTGCGACCTGGAGATGGTGCCGCGACGCGAGATGGAGCACCGCGGCGCCCACTTCACAGAACTCGACGTCCCCGCCGTCCTGACCCGCGCCCCGCAGGTCGCGCTGGTCGACGAACTCGCCCACACGAACGTGCCCGGCAGTCGCAACACCAAACGTCACCAGGACGTCGAGGAGTTGCTCGCCGCCGGCATCGACGTGATCACCACGGTGAACGTGCAGCACCTGGAATCGCTCAACGACGTGGTCGAGCGGATCACCCGGGTCAGGCAGCGAGAGACCGTGCCGGACGCCGTCGTGCGGGCCGCCGACCAGATCGAGCTGGTCGACATGCCTCCCCAGGCCTTGCGCCGGCGGATGGCCCACGGCAACGTCTACCCCGCCGAGAAGGTCGACGCCTCCCTCGCCCACTACTTCCGCGTCGGCAACCTCACCGCCTTACGGGAGCTGGCGCTGCTGTGGCTGGCCGACCGGGTCGATGAAGGACTGCAGGCCTACCGCGCCGCGCACGGCATCCACGACACCTGGGAAGCGCGCGAACGCGTCGTCGTCGCCCTGCCCGGCGGCCCGGAGGGCGAGGCGCTCGTCCGCCGCGGCGCCCGGATCGCCGCCCGCACCGGAGCCAGGCTGCTCACCGTCCACATCACCCGCTCCGACGGCCTGGCCCGCGCCGACACCTCCGTCCTGGCCGTCCAGCGGCAACTGGTCGAGTCACTCGGCGGCAGCTACCACCAGCTGCTCGGGGACGACGTGGCCGGCGCGCTGCTGGAGTTCGCGCGGGGCGAGAACGCCACCCAGGTCGTCGTCGGCGCCAGCCGGCACTCCCTGGCCTACTCGTTGCTCAACGGCAGCACCACCCACGACGTGATCCGGCTGTCCGGTCCGATCGACGTGCACGTAGTCACCCACGAGCACGCCTCGCCCCGCCGCACGCTGCCCAGGCCGGCCGGCGCCCTCAGCCGGCAACGGCGGCTGCTGGCGCTGGCCGTCACGGCCGTCGGTCTGCCCGTCCTCACGCTGTTGCTCGCCGGCGTCGGCGACATGCTCAACCTGGCCAGCGACCTGCTGATCTACCTGTTGTTCGTGCTCGTCGTCGCGCTGGTCGGTGGCCTGGCACCGGCGCTGGTCGCCGCCGTGACCGCCGCGGTCCTGGTGAGCGCCGTGGTCGACCTCGCCGCCCGCCGCGCCAGCCAGGCAGCCCGCGCGTCCGGGGAGTCCCAGTTACTGGCCACCCTCGCCGGAACCGCGCTCCAGGCCGAGCAGGCCCTGCCCGCCCTGCTCGATCAGGTACGGGAAGCCTTCGGGCTCCAAGACGTCACGCTGCTGGAACGTCAGGGGGAGGACTGGCAGGTGGCTGCCGCCGCCGGAACCGTCACCTGCCGTGCACCGCACGACGGCGACGACGCCCTCCCCGCCGGCGACGACCTGCTGCTGGCGGTCGCCGGCCGGGCCCTCACCGGTCCCGACCGCCGGATCCTGCTGGCTGTGGCGGCCCAGGCAGCCACCGTGCGGGAACAGCAGCACCTGGCCGAGCAGGCGGCGGCCGCCCGGCCCGCTGTCGAGGCGGACCGGGTGCGAGCGGCCCTGCTCGCCGCCGTCAGCCACGATCTGCGCACGCCGCTGGCCACCGCCAAGGCCACCGTGACCGCCCTGCGCAGCCCCGGCGTGGCACTGACCGACAACGACCGCGACCAGCTCCTCCACGCCGCCGACACCGCCCTGGACCGGCTGACCACCCTGGTCACCGACCTGCTCGACCTGAGCCGTCTGCAGGCCGGCGCGCTCGCGATCGTCCGGCGACGCGTCGCCCTCGAGGAACTGGTCCCCAGCGTCCTGGACCGGATCGGCGTCCCGCCCCGCGCGGTGACCCTCGCGGTACCCGATGACCTGCCCGAGGTCGATGTCGACCCGATCCTCCTGGAGCGTGCTCTCGCCAACGTGGTCGCCAACGCCCAGCGCTACGCTCCGCCCGGACGCCCGCCACACATCACCGGCAGCCTGCTCGACACCACCGATCCACCACCCCAGGTCGAGCTGCGCGTCATCGACCACGGCCCCGGCATCCCGGCCGAGGACCGCGAACGGGCTTTCGTGCCCTTCCAACGGCTCGGCGACCACGACAACACCGCCGGCGTCGGCCTCGGCCTGGCTGTCGCCCGTGGCCTGACCGAGGCACTCGGTGGCACCCTCGAAGCTGAGGAGACCCCCGGAGGCGGCCTCACCATGGTCCTTCGGCTCCCCGCAGCCTCCGGCCAGCCGGCCCCTGCCCCCCGGCCACCACACCGCGCTCTCGCCCCCGACCCGACGCAGGTCCCCCAGGTTCCCCCGAAGGCCAGCTCATGAGCGGACTGTCACCCGCGGACGCCGTCCCTTCCGGTGTCCGGGTCCTCGTCGTCGAGGACGAACCGCAGATCCGGACGGCGATCACCATCACCCTTCGTGCCACCGGCTACGAGGTCAGCACCGCCGCCAACGCCGCGGACGCCCTCGTCATCGCCCGGCGGCACCGTCCTGATGTGGTCCTGCTCGACCTCGGTCTGCCCGACCACGACGGCCTGCACGTGATCCGTCAGCTGCGGTCGTGGAGCGATGTCCCGATCGTCGTACTGTCCGGCCGGACGGGCTGCGGCGACCAGGTCACCGCACTGGACGCCGGCGCCGACGGCTACGTCACCAAACCGTTCAGCATCCCTGAGCTGCTCGCCCGGCTACGCGCCACCCGCCGCCGCACTGGCCCCGCGCACCGGACCACCGAGGTGGACATCGGCCGTACGCACGTCGACTTCACCACCCGCTCCCTCACCGCCGTCACCGACGGCACCCCGCAGCAGCTCACCCGCACCGAATGGGACCTGCTCGAACTGCTCGCCGGCAATCCCGGCCGGCTGATGACCTACACCGAACTCGCGCACCGGATCTGAGGTCTGGACGTCGGAGAGGCCTCGCAATCACTGCGAACCTACATGACGCGCCTGCGCCACAAACTCGAGGCTGATCCTGCCCGCCCACGTCACCTGCTCACCGAGCCCGGCATGGGGTACCGGTTCCAACCCTGACGACGGCGTCGATCAGGTGTCTCTCGGCCTGCGATCGCTCCATGGTCATCACCTCAGAGGGCGTTTGCTCGGATCGACAGGATTCTGTCGATCCGAGTAAACAGGTTTCCGACGGCGTCGCTAGATGCTGCCTCCTGGCCACCAGCAGCGCAGCAGCTGGCCGGTGGTGATGCCGCACGTCCGCTCCTCGTTCGCCGACACCATCGTCCAGGCGAAGTCGGTGTCGACCCGCGTCGGCGTCATGGTGGGCCCACCGGACGGGCCGTGGTAGTCGGCGCCCCAGCACCACAGCCGGTCACCGGACAGCCCGCAGGCATGAGAGGTGCCGACATCCACGGTGGTCCACGTCACGCCCTTGCCGACCTGGGTCGGGACCAGACGGGTCGTGGTGGTGCCGTCGCCGATCTGCCCCGACTCGTTGTTGCCCCAGCACCATAGCTGGCCGCCGGTGCGGAGCGCGCAGGCGCTGGTTCTCCCGGTCGACACCGACAGCCACCCGGTATCCGTCCCGACCTGGGTCGGGACCAGACGGGTCGTGGTGGTGCCGTCGCCGATCTGCCCGTGGTTGTTGGCGCCCCAGCACCACAAGGTGCCGCCGGTGCGGACGCCGCACACCGAGTCACCCGCACTGGCCACCTGCTTCCAGTCCGTGGCGGTCCCGACCCGCATCGGGGATCCGTAGCCGTTCTGGTAATCGCTGACGTGCCCCTGGCCGACCTGGCCGAATCGGTTGTCACCCCAGCACCACAGCGTGCCGTCGACGCGAATCGCGCAGGTGAACCATCTCCCGGGGGCGACGTCCAGCCAGCGACTGCGGGATATCTCCTGCGCCGGTATCACGGTCCCCGGGTCAATCACCTCGCCCGGCAGTCCCTCCCCCGTGGTCACGCCGATTCCGAACGCCCCGGTGTGGTTCCAGCCCCAGCACCACAGCGTGCGGTCGGTGCGGATGCCGCACGAGTGGAACCACGCGTTCTCCACCTCGGCCCATCTCGTCCTCGGCGCGATCTCCGTCCACGACAGCCCCGGACTGCTCGCATCGAACGCCTCACCCCAGCACCACAGCGCGCCGTCGGTGCGGATGGCGCATTCGTCCGCCCCGAAGGCGGAGACCGACCGCCACCGCCCCGCGACGCCGTCCGCCGCCGCGGGACCCGCCGTTGCGGTCAGCACCGCTAGCCCCGCCGGAATGGCCAGCATGATCGCTGCGGCTGTCCTGAGAATGGAAAGAGTTCGGCCGGGCACGCGTTTGTCTGTCATTGCGACCCCTTCGTCGTGACGCTGCGACGGCGATCGTCCGTGGTTGGCGAAAGATGTGATCGCCGTTGTTCCTGGAGGGTATCCGGACCAAGTTCGGGGGATCCACAGGTGTTATCGGCCCATTTTCCCGGAGGAGGTGCACCGTCGTCGAACGCCAGGTCAGGGGGCCGTGTTCCGCGTGGAGCGGGTGATTCGTGAATCGAAATAGATGCCTGGCTGAAATTTTGTCATGGCGTTCCCGCGACCGCACCCGATCGCGTTTCCGGGCTGGTACCTGGTAACCAGTCAGGGGTAGCTGGCCGAGCGCCCGACTTCAGAAGTTGTTACATACTGTTTTAGGTTGGTATGTGTTGTTGTGTCGTTAAGGATCTTGTTGTAGGGGCTTGAAGGGCCCTGACTTGAGTGGAGACTCTGATTCGCCCAAAGATCAGTCATGTCAGCAGCGAGGAAGTACCCGCCGGAGTTGCGGGACAGGGCGATTCGTCTGGTGACGGCGACACACCCTGTACGTCGCCGGACCTGCCCCATTGACCGCGGCGTCGATTGCGTCTCCGTACGCCCGACGTCACCGACGTCTGCTGGCGCGCCTCCAAATCATACTGTCCCAAAGGCTGCATTTCATGGATGGCTTGATGCAGTCTCTTCAGGACTCGAATACATCCGGCCGCAGGACGCTTCGCTCAAGCAGATCACGAAGATCCTTGACACCGACGTTGTGAGTAGTGCGACGACGAAGCTCTTTGCGGATCTCATCGAGGACCGCTTCGCTGAGAACCACTGAGCCGAGGACGGCCGGACTGGTGGCGGCCTTCGCCCTCCACAGTTCGTCGATCTGACGCCGCTTGAATGACTCCTTCGCAAGATAGAACAGACCATCCGCCTTAACGCTCGCGCTCTCCTCACCAAGGAGATCAATTTCGAGGGCCAAGTCAACCGAGACGGGAAGTCCTGCCGTAAGATGCCAGATCTGCCAAACCTGGCCGTTGGTCAGGATCATCCATTCGACCCCCTCATTCACGGCGTACATCTCAACCTGTCGCAGGTGCTTCGCGTTCAACTTCGTCGTACAGCGCTTGACCTCGAGAAATGCCACCAACTGCTTGTCGATACGGAGGCCGTAGTCTGCGAACTCACCTCGAATCCGGTACTCCGTCGTCAAGTCCTCGTACTTGTCGTAGCCCAAGGCCTCGCAGAGGAAGTCAGTCACGATCAAGCGAGTGTCTCCCTCGTTCGCATCGCGCTTGATCAAATCAGATAGCGGTCGCGAGTACTTCCGGATCGCACCCCGGACCCGTTCTCTCGCGTCGCTCTCCCACTTGGGAGCAGTCCTGGAGGGAGTCTTACGCGTCACCCGCGGGAGACGACCACCGGCGACCGAGAGCCGCTCCTCCCCCTCCACCACACCCGGCTGCCAGTCAGCGCCCGTTTCCGTCACCTCTGCCACACCCACTTCTCTCTACAGTCTGCGACTGATCGACTCTACCGAGTAGTTGGGCCGTCGACTGCCGGTCCCGGGGAGTGGCGTTTCGGCGTCCTGGACGATCTCCACTCCTCCACGGACGCCGCAGGGATCAACCAAGCGGAAGAGATCAAGACAGCGTCGGCTACTCGGTGATTCGGGGAAACGCCGGTGCAGGCTTGGCTGTGCTGGTCCCGAGCTGGGCACTGAGCCGGGCTGCCCCCTCGGGGATGAAGGAAGTCAGTTCGTCGGCGGCGACGCGGCAGACCGTGAGGACGGCGGCGATGACGCCCTCGAACCTTTCGGCGGCGGCATCGTCGCCGCTGGCTGCGGCCTTCGCCAGGTGCCACGGCTCCTCGGTTTCGATGAACCGGTTCCCGGCCTCCGCAAGGGAGGTGATCGCCGCACAGGCGGCGCGGAAGTCGTAGCGGCGGAGCGCGTCGTCCACCTGCGCAGGTAGCGCCGCGGCCTGCGTACGCAGTTTCTCACCGACGCCGGCGGCTGGCCTGGTCCGCCAGGCCCCTTCCCGGCGGGACAGGGTCAGCGCCCGCGATGCGAGGTTGCCGAGCGTGTTGGCCAGGTCCCGGTTGTAGGCCGCGACCAAGCGTTCGACGGTGAAGTCGGTCGTGCCGACCGGTGCGGGTTCGGCCAGCAGCCACCAGCGCAGTGCGTCCGCGCCGTAGGAGGTGGCGAGGATAGCCGGGTCGGCAGCTTGCGCGCCGGACTTGGCGATCTTCGCCCCGTCGGCGGTCAGGTAGTCGTGCACGAGCACACGGGTCGGTAGCGGTAGCCCGGCGGAGAGCAGGAACGCGATCCAGTAGACGGCGTGGAACCGCACGATGCCCTTACCGATGACGTGCACCCGCTCGGCGTCGCCGGCCCACCATCGCCGGTAGGCGGCATCGTCGGGCGTGCCGTAGCCCAGGCCGGTGAGATAGTTCGTCAAGGCGTCGAACCACACGTAGACGACCTGCTCGGCGTCGCCGGGCACGGGGATGCCCCAGCCGGCGGCGCGGGCCGCCGGACGGGACACCGACAGGTCGTGGACGTCGCCGGCGAGGAACCCAAGCACCTCGTTGCGCCGCTCGACCGGGGTGATACCGAGCCGCCCCGAGGTGATGATCTCGGTGATCTGCTCCCGGTACCGGGACAGGCGGAAGAACCAGTTGGTCTCCGTCACCTCGACCGCCGGGGTCCGGTGCTCGGCACACGCACCGTCGACAAGCTCGTCGGGTCCGTAGAACTGCTCGCAGCCCGGGCAGTACAGGCCGCTGTAGTCCTTCGTGTACAGATCGCCGGTCTGCTGGCAGGCGCGCCACAGAGCGGTCACGGCGGCGGCGTGGCGTGGGTCCCTGCTGGTACGCAGGAACTCGTCGGTGTGCACGCCCAGCGCCGTGGCAAGCGCAGCGAAACGCTCGCCGT
>JAUPKM010000208.1 GCA_030837445.1 Actinomycetota bacterium | reverse complement strand
CTGCGGAGTTGACCGGCAGGGAGTTGGCCACGGCGCTGATCGGAATCGGGCTGGAGGTGGAGACAGTCGATACCGTCGGGGAGGACGCCACCGGTCCGTTGGTCATCGGTCAGGTGCGCCAGATCGAGGAACTGACCGAGTTCCGCAAGCCCATCAGATACTGCGCCGTTGATGTCGGCCCGGACTCCGGCGGTGTTCGAGGAATCGTCTGTGGTGCGACGAACTTCGCCGTCGGTGACCTCGTGGTGGTCGCTCTACCGGGATCGGTGCTACCGGGTGGGTTTGCAATCTCCGCGCGCGAGACCTACGGGCACATCAGTGACGGAATGATCTGCTCGGTCGCTGAGTTGGGGCTCGGCGAGGACAGCTCCGGAATCCTGGTGTTGCCGCCGGACACCGCCCCGGTGGGCGCCGCGGCAGCCGATGTTCTGGGTTTGGGTGACGAGGTGCTCGACATCGCGGTCACCCCCGATCGTGGGTATGCGCTATCGATCCGAGGGCTGGCCCGGGAGGCCACGATCGCGCTGAACCTGCACTTCTCCGATCCCGCGGACCGCGGGCGGCTCGACTATCCGAACCCGATGGGTCCGGTCCAACCGGTGGTCGTCGCAGCGCCGGACGACTGCACCGAATTCACCGCGGTGCACCTGTCAGATGTTGAACCCAACGCTGTCTCGCCATGGTGGCTGCAGCGCAGGCTCGCCGCCTGCGGCATGCGGTCGGTGTCGCTCGCCGTGGATGTCACCAACTACGTGATGTTGGAACTGGGGCAACCGCTACATGCCTTCGACGCCGCCGCTCTCAGAGGTGCGATCGTGGTGCGCCGCGCCACCCCGGGGGAGACGCTGACGACGCTGGATCATGTCGAACGGGGACTGGGTCCTGACGACCTGTTGATCACCGATGACCGCGGCCCGATCGGACTTGCCGGGATCATGGGCGGACTTGACACCGAGATCGCCGCCACCACCACCGAGATCGTGTTGGAGGCCGCCCAGTTTGCCCCAGCCGTGATCGCGCGGATGGCCCGTCGTCACAAGTTGCCGTCGGAGGCGTCGCGACGTTTCGAGCGCGGGGTCGATCCCGCGCTGCCGTGGATCGCCTCGAAGCGGGCCGCCGAACTCCTGGTCGGCCTCGGGGGTGGCACGATCGGCGCCGGCGTCGGCGTGGGCGGTCCGATCCCACCGGCGCCGATCCCGTTTGACCCGGCCCTGCCGGCGCGAGTCTCGGGTGCCGCAATAGCCCCGGAGGAGGTGTCCGACTCACTTCGGTTGGTGGGCGCCCGAGTGGAGGCGACCGGTGATGAGGAGGCGGCACGTTGGCTGGTCACGCCCGCTAGCTGGCGCCCCGATCTGCGGGACCCGGCCGATCTGGTCGAGGAAGTCGTGCGGATCCACGGCTACCAACATCTGCCGGCAACCCTGCCTTCGCCGCCCGCCGGTCGAGGCTTGACCACCGATCAGCGGCTGCGCCGCGCCGCCTCGCGGGCGTTGGCCTGCTTCGGTCTGGTCGAGGTGCTGAGCTATCCGTTCGTCGGTGAGTCGGACTACGACGCTCTGGGCCTCCCCGACCACGATGTCCGCCGACGGTCTACTCGGCTCGCGAACCCGCTGAGTGACGAGCAGGGACTGCTCCGAACGACGCTGCTACCCGGGCTGCTGGCCTGCGCCAAACGGAATCTGGGGCGCGGTCGTGATGGTGTCGCCCTGTATGAAACGGGTCTTGTGTTCCAACCCCACTCGGTGCCCGTTATCCCGGTGTCGCCTGGAGTTTCCGACCGGCCGACCGACGAGGAACTCGAGCTGATCGGCAGCGCGCTACCCCGGCAGCCCCACCACGCAGGAGCGGTGTTCGCCGGTGTTCTGACCCGGCCGGGCTGGTGGGGTCCGGGCCGGGACGGGGGCTGGCCGGAGGCGATCGAGTCGGCACGTCACCTTGCCGCCGCGCTGGGGGTGGAGTTGACCGTCGTCCCCGCGACTGACGTGATGCCCTGGCACCCGGGTCGGTGTGCGGCCCTGCAGCTCGACGGTGTCACGGTCGGTCACGCTGGTGAGCTGCACCCGAGGGTGTTGGCGGCGCTCGGTCTGCCACCGCGAGCGGCGGCGATGGAAATCGACCTGGATGCGATGATCGCGGCGGCCCCTGGTCAGGTGCGCGCGCCGCAGTTGTCGACCCATCCGGTGGCGAAGGAGGATGTCGCACTGGTCGTCGCTGCGGAGGTACCGGCCGCCGCCGTGGTCACCTCGTTGCGTACCGGCGCGCCGGAACTGTTGGAGTCGGTGCGACTATTCGACGAGTACACCGGGTCGCAGATTCCGCCCGGCCACAAGTCGTTGGCCTTCGCGCTCCGATTCCGTGCCCCCGATCGCACCTTGACCGAGGCCGAGGTGACTGCGGCCCGGGACTCAGCCGTGACGGCAGCCCAAGCGGATCACGGCGCGGTGCTGCGGAGTACCTGACCCCGGCAGTCCGGCAATGCCACGACCTCGCCGGCCTCAGCGCGGACGACATCGATCAGGTGCGGATCGGACGTCGCCAGTCTCACCCCGGCGGCAAAGGCTGTGGCGGCTGCGAAACAGTCGGCCATGCTGACGGGTCGACTTCGCCGGTCATAGTGAGCTGCGCGCAGCCTGCCAGCGTCGATCGCGACTGTCTCCGTCGCGTCCACGATCTCCAGCCCGGTGCGGCCTAGCATCGCAAGGGCCACCTCAACGTCATCTCGGTCCCGCTGCCACACCCGAACCAATTGATCGATCACCTCAGCAGCATTGACGGCAGCCAGCAGCGTTGGCTCGGCCAGCAGTTCGGCGACCTGGTCGCTGGCGGGCTCGCCGCGAAGGTAGACGATCACTGCGTACGCGTCGAGAACGACCGTCATGTGTCGGCCCGGTAGTCGACTTCCGTGGCACGATCCTCGGCCCGTGCTTCGTCACTGGTTGGACCGGGACAGGCGAGTGAGCCTTGCAGGGCCGTTGGGATATCGGCCGGGATGGGTCGCACGATCGCGTAGTCGCCCCGATCGATTACCAGCACGGCGGTCGCCCGCCAGCGCTTACGGAGAGCCGCCGGCAGCGAGAGCTGGCCACTTCCGGTGATCTTCGCTTCGACGCCACCCATGCCTGTCATCATATCTGACTTGGTTGCCATCATGTAGAAGTTGAATCCACCATATTGCCCTCGCGATGCTGCTTTGAAAAGTGATGTCTGCGCTCCGCTCGTGGTGTCGCGATTTGGGCAGGAACCGACGTCAGAACCACTCCGGATCGTCGAGGGCGTCTGGGTCGACCAGCGCACGCCGGCGTAACTTGCCGGTGACTGTCCGCGGCAGCGCAGCAACGGCCACGACGTCTTTCGGGCGATGCCGGGGTCCAAGCCGAGTCCGGGCGAATTCCTTGATGTCATCCGCAGCCGAGGTCGGAGAATCAGGCTCCAGCACCACATAGGCCACCACCACTGCGCCGTAGACGCTGTCTGGGCGACCGGCCACGCCGACATCCTTCACCCAGTCATTGCGAAGCAGGACCTGTTCCACCTCTACCGGGTGCACCTTCTCGCCTCCGGTGATGATGACCTCGTCAGCGCGACCCTCCAGCGTCAGCCGGCCCTCGTCGTCAAGTCGGCCGAGATCGCCGGTGAACACCATGCCCCGGACGCGATCGCGGTCGGTGCCATCGGTGTAGCCGTCGAACGAGGTCCGGGACAGTACGTAGACCCGTCCGGTCTCGCCTCGTCGGACCGGCTTGCCGCGGCGGTCGAGGATCTCCACCCGGACGCCTGGCAGTGGTCGACCCGCGGTTCCGGGGTCGACGCACAGATCGCCCGGACCGGCGACGGTGGCGAACGCAGCCTCGGTGGTGCCGTAGAGATTGTAGAGAATGTCACCGAAGGCATTCATGAAGTCCCAGGCCAGTTCGCCGGACAGCTCTGAACCGCTGACCGCGACGAACTTCAGGCTCGAGGTGTCGTACTGGCCGCGGACCTCAGGTGGCAGGTTCAGGATCTGCGTCAGCACGGTCGGCACGGTGATCAGTGACTCAACCTCGTGGGCCTGGACCAGGGCGAGGATCCGTTCCGGGTCGATCGCGCGCATCAGGATCTGGGTTGCGCCCAGCACACAGGCCAACCGGTGGTTCATCCATCCCCAGGCATGGAAGAGCGGTGCCGCAATCAGCACGGTGCCTCCCACCCGAAGCGGGAATGCGTCGAGCACCGCGGCCAGCGCGTCCATCTGCATGGTCGCCCGTGCGGTGCCGCGGGGCACCCCGCCGCTGGTACCGGAGCTGAGGATGATGTGTTGGCCGGTGCGGTCTGGTTTCGAGACGCCGCCGCGGGTGGGCAGCGAGTCGAGTAGTGAGACGCCGGCCGGGTCGTCGGTACCAAGTGTTGGGATTCCCGGCGGGCATAGCCGTGCGAATTCGGTGTCTCGTACCACCAGGTCCACCCGCTCGTTGGCCAGTACCTGCTGGATCTGTTCCGCGCTGGCGCCGGTATTGAGATACACCAAGTCGGCGCCTAGCCGTGACACCGCGACGATCACCTCGGCCATCGCGCGGGAATTGCGGGCCAGGATCGCGATCGTGCTGGCGGAGGTCAACCCACGGTCCACCAGCCCCTTGGTAAGGGTGTCGCAGCGGTGCTCGATCTCAGTGAAGGACACCTCCGGATGAAGCGGATCGTCCACATCGATGATCGCCAGTTCCTCGCCGTCGCGGGCAGCGCCTAGCGCATAGCCGATCGCAGGGCTGGTACCCCACTTGCGCAGGTCCCGCGACATCTGGATCGCCACCCGTGGGTGGGCCGGCCGCAGTAGCCCGGTTGAGGAAGCGCCCCGCACCCCGGACGCGGCAACCCGCATCGCCTGCGAAACGTCGCGAATACCTGCCACGTCTCCCATCGTGGCCAACGCGCTGCAGCCGCCGGTCGGTGCCCCCCGGAACTGAGTTGCGTGTATACGTATATCGTTGTGTCCATGAGTACTTCAG
>JAUPKM010000026.1 GCA_030837445.1 Actinomycetota bacterium | reverse complement strand
CGAGCAGG
Source organism: Actinomycetota bacterium (assembly GCA_030837445.1). Classification (GTDB taxonomy): domain Bacteria; phylum Actinomycetota; class Actinomycetes; order S36-B12; family UBA10799; genus JACJWR01. Next base: position 19,505 of record JAUPKM010000026.1, on the reverse strand, counting down.
AGGATCTGCAGCCGGGCCTGCTGGCCCCCCGACAACGAGTCGAAGGTCTGTTCGGCGGATCGGGCCAGCTCGTACCGGTCCAGCGCCCGGGACGCCTCCTCGCGGGGCATGCCGGCCCGGTGCGGGGTGCCGCGATGGAGGACGTCCAGCAGGGTCCGGCCGGCCAGCTCCGGGTGGTCGTGGGTCTGGGCGAACCAGCCCGGCCGGACCCGGGCGCCCAGCCGGGCCCGGCCCTCGTGCCGGACCGGTGCGACCACCACCTCGTCCACCGGGCGGTGCTCCGGTTCCGGGTCCGAACCGCCCGAGGCCAGCAGTCGCAGCAGATGTGACTTGCCTGACCCGTTCGCCCCGAGGACGGCGACCCGCTCGCCGAACCAGACCTCCAGGTCGAAGGCCTGGACCAGCCCGGTCAGCTCCAACCTCTCGCAGACCACCGCACGCTTGCCCGTCCGCCCGCCGCGCAAGCGCATGTTCACCCGCTGCGGTTGCGGCGCCTGCTGCGGCGGGCCGGCCTGCTCGAACATCCGCAGCCGGGTCAGCGCCGCCTGGTACCGCGAGGCCAGCCCGTCGTTGTAGGCGGCCTTGGTCTTGTACATCAGCACCAGCGCCTTGAGCTTGGCGTGCTGCTCGTCCCAGCGCCGGCGCAGCTCCTCCAGCCGGGACAGTCGCTCCGCCCGGGCTTGGTGGTAGCCGTCGAATCCGCCGCCGTGCACCCACGCGGTCGCGCCGGCGGCGGTGGGCTCCAGGGTGACGATGCGGTTCGCCGAGCGGGCCAGCAACTCCCGGTCGTGGGAGACGAGCAGTACGGACTTCGGGGTGGCGACAAGCCGCTCCTCCAGCCAGCGCTTGGCCGGAACGTCGAGATAGTTGTCCGGCTCGTCCAGAAGCAGCACCTGATCCGGGCCGCGCAACAGCACCTCCAGGGCCAACCGTTTCTGCTCGCCACCGGACAGGGTGTGCAGTTCGCGCCACTGCGCCGCCTGGTACGGCGTGCCGAGCGCGGCCACCGTGGCGACGTCCCAGTCGGTCTCGGCCTGGTAGCCGCCGACGTCCGCCCAGTCCACCAATGCCTGGGCATAGCGCAACTGGGTGGGCTCGTCCTCGGTCTCCATCATCGCCAACTCGGCGGTATCCAGGGCGTCGGCCGCGGCCCGCAGCGGTGCCGGCGCGAGCGAGACGAGCAGGTCCCGAACGGTCGAGCGGTCCCGGATCGAGCCGATGAACTGCCGCATCACTCCCAGCCCGCCGGAGCGGGTTACGGCCCCGGTATGGCAGTCCAGATCGCCGCTAATGATCCGTAACAGGGTCGTCTTGCCGGAGCCGTTCGGGCCGATCAGCGCCGTGACCGTGCCCTCACCGGCGCGGAAGCTGAGCTCGTCGAGCAGCGGGCGCCCATCGGGCAGCGCGTACGAGACCTGGTTGACGTCGACGTGACCCACACGCAGGAGTCTGCCCGAGCCTGCCCGAGCCGGCCCGTGGTTTTCCGCCCAGCCGGGTTGGCGGCGGCAGGCAGGGACCCCCAGCGTCGCCGCTACGTTCGAGCAGCCTTCGCGAGTCCCCGCCACCACACGACTCAAACACGAGCAAGACGGTCACGCCAGCACCGACATGCGACCACTTCACCCCGGAATGACCAGAATGCCTACTTTGCATGGTATGGTCCGTTATGTCGACAGAGGCAAACTGAATGAGGTGTTCTTTGTAATTTCGTGACCGGATGGCTACTGGGGGTGTTGTTTTGCAGGTCACGGTCGCCGGTGTGTGTCGCAAGAAAGGGTGTGGGACCCCCGCGTTGAGGACCCGCAAGGGCTGGCGGGCCGCGACCTGGACTCCGACATCACCCGCCGCAACCAACTACTCACCGCCCTACGCGCGATCGGGGAACGCGGCAATGCCATCCTCAAGACCCGATGGGCCGTCCTGCAACGAATCAACCTGTGCCCCAACGAATAGGCGAGATCGTCGCCGCACTCGTCCTATCCACCCTCGAACGCGGAAACTAGTGAGAAAACCTCAATAATGCGCCATCTAAGTCGGGCCTTCAATGGAAAGTACGGGAATGAATTCCTTTGCATGGAAGTCGGCAATTACGTCGAATGGTAGCGAATCGGCGACGCAACGCCAAGTGAACGACACGGATACCGCTTTCGATGAGCAGCTCACCCTGCAGGGAGCATTCATCCGCCGAGCCAAGGCCGACCCGGACGCGGTCGCGGTAGTCGGCGACGGCTTTTCGCTGAGCTACGCGGAACTGGACCGGCAGTCCGGTCGACTCGCCGCCACGCTACGCGCGAACGGCGTCGGGCATGACGACGTGGTCGGCATTCTGCTTGAGCGGTCTCCGGAAATGCTGGTGGCGATTTTGGCGGTGCTCAAGTCGGGCGGAGCCTACTTGCCCGTCGACCCGGCTTATCCGCAAGCGCGCAAGGAGTTCTTGCTTTCCGACAGCGGAGCGCGGCTCGTGCTCACAGGGAGGCAATACCTCGGCTCTGTGGCCGGGCAGTTCCGCCTGATCGACGTCGGCGAGCAGGATTCGTTCGGCGCCGAGGAGTTCGTCGCGGCCGGGAATTCCCGTGACCTAGCTTATGTCATTTACACCTCAGGATCGACTGGTACGCCGAAGGGCGTACCGGTCGAACACCGGTCGGTGGTCAACCGGCTCGCCTGGATGCAACGGGCCTATCCGATCGCCTCGGGCGACGTCGTTCTGCAGAAAACGTCGATCTCGTTCGACGTCTCGGTATGGGAGCTCTTCTGGTGGATGACCGCGGGGGCGACGGTCTGCCTGCTGGCGCCCGGCGCCGAAAAGGACCCGGAATCCCTCGTGGCGGCAGTCGAGCGACATGGCGTGTCCGTCCTGCACTTCGTCCCGTCCATGCTCGGGGTGTTCATCGACTTCGCGGAATCGGCAGGACAAGTCGGGCGGCTCGATAGCCTGCGCCGCGTGTTCGCGAGCGGCGAGGCGCTGGGGGCGCACCAGGTGCACGCATTCCGCCGGGTATTTGGCAACCGCCCGGGTGGCCCGGTTTCGCTGGTCAACCTCTACGGTCCGACCGAGGCGACCGTCGACGTCTCCCACTACGAATGCACGGCCATGGGCGACGTGGATCGTGTGCCCATCGGCGTGCCGATCGACAACACGCGGTTCTACGTCGTGGACAAGGATCTGAAGGTCCAGCCGCCCGGGATCGCCGGCGAGCTGTGCGTCGCCGGCGTCCAGCTCGCCCGCGGATACTTGCGGCGTCCGGAGCTGACCGCGGAGAAGTTCATTGACCGGCCCTTCGACGGGGAGGAGCGGATTTACCGCACGGGCGATCTCGTGCGGCAGCTCCCCAGCGGGGAGTTCGAGTACCTGGGGCGGATCGACCACCAGGTGAAGATCCGCGGTTTCCGGATCGAACTGGGCGAGATCGAACATTGCCTCCGTACGGCCGAGGCGGTGCAGGATGCCGTTGCGGTGGTTCGCGAAGAACCCCAGGGCGGTGCTTCGCTGTGCGGCTACGTGCGGCTTGCTCAGCCGTGCACCGAGGAGGAACTCCTTGAGCACGTCGCCCGGACCCTCCCGGCACACATGGTCCCCGACCGGGTCGTGGAGATGGCCGAGTTCCCACTGCAGCCGAACGGCAAGCTCGACCGCGGCGCGCTGCCGGTGCCGCCGCCGCGCGCGAACAGCCAGCACACTGCGCCGCGAAGCCCGCGAGAAGCAACGCTGCAGGAGATCTGGAAGTTCGTGCTGGACGCTCCGGAAGTCGGCGTCCACGACAACTTCTTCGCTCTCGGCGGCAACTCGATCCACTTCATCAGTGTGCTCGCCAAGGCCAACGCGGCCGGTATTCCGCTGACCTTCCAACAGCTCTTCCAGCATCCGACCGTCGCTGAGCTCGCTGAGGTGGCCGACGAGAGCGACGCCGGACAGCCCAAGCCTGAGCCGGAACACCAGCCGTTCGCCCTGATCTCAGAACAGGATCGAGCGGCACTGCCGGCTGACGCCGAGGATGCGTACCCGCTCACCATGCTGCAAGCCGGGTTGATCTTCCAGAGCAAACTCGCCCACGGATCGGGGCAGTACCACGACATCTTCAGCTATGACATCCAGGCGTCCTTCGACGCGGCGACTTTCGAACGGGCCGTGCGCGAACTGGTGCGGGAGAACCCGATCTTCCGCACCAGCTACCAGTTGTCCGGCTTCAGCGAGGACATCCAGATCGTCCACCGAGAGGGGCCGTTGCCGCTTGCCGTCGTCGATCTACGCGGGTACGACGAGGCAGCACAGCGCGAGTGGCACGAGGAGTGGCTCGGGCGGGAACGCGCATACAGCTTCGACTGGACCCGGCCCGGACTGGTCCGCCTGCACGTCCACATCCTGACCGACGAGCGGTACCGGTACAGCATCAGCCTGCACGATTCCGCGGTGGACGGCTGGAGCATCACGCTCGTCCACACCAAGCTCTTCGAGACCTACTACCGCCTGCTGGCCGGCGAGGACGCCAGCCCCGCAGACGCGGAGAACCACCTGCGGCACCACGTCGAACTGGAGCGGGACGTGCTCGCCTCCCCGGTCAGCAAGCAGTTCTGGCAAGACGTGCTCGCCCCGGGCGCGGCGGGACCGCTCCCGCGCTGGGACGCTCCCGCAGGGCAGGGCGAAGGCGTGCTCATGCATCCGGTGCAGTTGCCCGACGGGCTTTCCGACCAGTTGCGCAAACTGGCCTCGGCCTTGTCCGTACCGGTCAAGAACGTCCTCATGGCCGTGCACGCCAAAGTGGTCGCCGCCCTCACCGGCCAGGACGAGGTGCTAACCGGGTATGAGCACAGCGGGCGGCCCGAACGCGAGGGCGCGGACCAGGCGATCGGGATGTTCCTCAACACCCTGCCGTTCCGCATCCGGGTCGCGGGCGGCACCTGGACCGATCTCGTGCGCCGGGTCCGGGACGCCGAGACCGAACTGCTGCCGCACCGACGCTATCCGATGGCGCAGATGAAGTTCGACGCGAAGGCGCCCAGCGGGCCGATGTTCGAGTCGATCTTCAATTTCACCCACTTCTACCCGCTGAAGAAGCTGAACGACCTGCCGGAATTCGCGCTGCTGGACATCCGCATCGAAACCGAGACGGAGTTTCCGCTGCGGGCGGAGTTCGCGCAGGACTACGCCACCGACGACGTCGTGCTCGAACTGCATTACCACGCGGCGGAGTTCTCGAAGGGCTACATCGACCGGATCGGCGGCTACTACGTCCGCGCGATGCAGCTGATTGTCCAGGACCCGGCAGCAGAGCATCAGGTTTCGCTCCTGTCGGAGGCCGAACGGAACTTCCAGCTGCGGGAGCTGGCCGGCCCGGAACGGGACACACCGGACCGGTGCTTCCACCAGTTGTTCGAGGCACAGGTCCGGGCGACGCCGGCGCGCGTGGCCCTCGTGTACCGCGGCGAGGAACTGAGCTACGCGGAGCTCAACCGGCGGGCGAACGGGGTCGCGCAGGCGTTGCTGGAGAACGGATTGACGCCGGAGGGTGTCGTCGCGGTCGTTACGTCGCGGGACCTGGACTGGGCGGTGGCGGTCATCGGCGTGCTCAAGGCGGGCGGCGTCTACCTCCCGGTCGATCCGGGATACCCGGCCGAGCGCATCGCGACTATGGTGCGCCAGAGCGGGTGCCGGCTGGTCCTGACCACTGCCGACGCGGGGCAGCGCGTGTCGGACGCGGTGGAAGGCGCCGGGGCATCGGCCCTTCGCCTGGCGGAGATTCCGGCCGGTGCCGAGCACGCTCCGGAGACGGACGTCAAGGGCGGGCATGCGGCCTACATCTACTTCACCTCCGGTTCCAGCGGACTGCCGAAGGGCGCTGTGTGCGAGCACGCGGGCATGGTGAATCACCTGTTCGCCAAGATCGACGACATGGAGATCGACGAGCACAGCGTCGTTCTGCAGAGCGCTTCGCAGTGCTTCGACATCTCCCTGTGGCAGCTCGTCGCCGCGCTTGTGGTCGGTGGCCGGACCGTGATCGCCGAGCAGGACGCGGTGGCCGATGTCGCCCTCTTCGCCGAGCTCTTGCACCAGCAGCGGGTGTCGGTGCTCCAAGCGGTGCCTTCGTACCTCGACATCCTGCTTGCGCACCTCGCCGCAAATCCCCGGCCGCTGGAGCGGCTTCGCCGGATCTCGGTGACCGGTGAGGCGGTGAAGAAGAATCTGCTGGAGCGGTGGTTTGCCCGGTTCCCGACGGTGCCCGTCGTGAACGCCTACGGCCTGACCGAGACCTCGGACGACTTCACCCACGAGGTGCTGCACGCACCGCCGGCCACCGATCACGTACCGGTCGGACGGCCGGTGCGCAACATGTCCGTTTACATCCTCGGGACGGACGGGCTGTCCGTCCCGCTCGGCAGCCGTGGTGAGATCGTGTGCTCCGGGGTCGGCACAGGACGCGGCTACATCAACGATCCCGGCCGCACCGAGCTGTCCTTCGCCGCCGATCCGCTGGCCCCGGGGAACCGGACCTACCGCACCGGGGACTTCGGCCGCTGGATGCCCAGCGGCACGCTGGAATTCCTGGGCCGCAAGGACTCGCAGGTCAAGGTACGCGGCATGCGCGTCGAGATCGGCGAGATCGAGGCGGCGCTGCTCGGCTTCTCGGGGCTGCGCGCCGCAGCTGTGACGGTCGGCCGGGCGAACAACCTGGTCGGCTTCTTCGTAGCGGACGAACCACTGGACCCGGCTGAGGTGTCGGCGTTCCTGGGCCGGTCGCTCCCCGCGTACATGATCCCGGCTCAGCTCGAACAGCTTGCCGCGCTCCCCGTCACGACGAACGGGAAGGTGGACACCGAGGCGCTCCGGCGGATCGCCGGGAGGCTCAGCTCCACCGCCCGTCCGGCATTCGCCGCCCCGGCTTCGGCCGCTGAGAAGGCCCTCGCTGAGATGTGGGAGAGCGTGCTCGGCGTGGAACCCGGCACTGTCGGCCGTGGCGACCAATTTTTTGATCTCGGCGGCCATTCCCTGACCGCGATGCGGGTGATGGTCCGGGTCTTCGAACGATTCGGGGCCGACGTCCCGCTGCGGACGCTGTTCGAATCGCCGACCGTGGCCGGCCTCGCGGCGGCGATCGAGCACACGATCGCCACCGAAGAACCGGCGGCAGAGTGCGCCATCACAGTGGGGGAACGGCCGCAGCGGATACCGCTGTCGTTCGCACAGCAGAGCATGTGGTTCATGGACCAACTTGTCCCCGGCAGTTCGTTCTTCAACATCGGCGAGAGCGTTCGCCTTTCCGGCCGCGTCGACATGCCCGCGTTGCAGACCGCGCTGGACGAAGTCGTTCAGCGGCACGAGGTGTTGCGCACCCGCTATCCGAGCGTGGATGGCGAGCCGTACCAGGAGGTCGCTGAGACGGTTGCCGTTCCACTGCAAACCGTGCGTTGCCAGGACGAGGAGGAGGCTCGCGCGTTCGTCACCGAGCAGGTAGCTCGCCCGTTCATGCTTGCCGCCGGTCCGGTGCTGCGCGCCGGGCTCATCGAGCTGGACAGCAACGACCACGTCTTGTGGGTCTGCGTCCACGACATCGCGTTCGACGGCCGGTCCACCCCGGTTCTGTTCCGGGAGATCTCCGCGATCTACGCGCAGGTGGCGAACGGGCAGCCGATAGGCCTCGATCCGTTGCCGGTGCAGTACGCGGATTTCACGATCTGGCAACGAGACTGGTTCGACGACGCGGTCCGCGATCGTCAGCTCGGCTACTGGCGCAAGCAGCTGGCTGGCGCCCCGCAAGCGTTGAACCTTCCCACCGACCTGCCGCGGCCGAAGCGGCTGAGCCAGTCCGGCGCGGCACTGGAACTGAAGCTCGACCCTGCGGTCTCGGACGGGCTGCGGGAGCTGGCTCGCAGCGAGTGCTGCACGCCGTTCATGGTGCTGCTCTCGCTGTTCGGAATCCTGCTGAGCCGCAACGGATCCGGCGAGGACATCCCGGTGGCGACCGAGATCGCGGGCCGTCCCCGGCGCGAGACCGAGGAGATGATCGGCCTCTTCGTCAACACGCTGGTGCTGCGGCTCGACCTTTCCGGTGAGCCGACCTTCCGGGAACTGCTGCGCCGGACCCGGAACACCGCACTGGGCGCCTACGAGCACCAGGATCTGCCGTTCGACCATCTGGTGGCCGCACTGCGCCCGGCACGGGACCCGAGCCGGAATCCGTTGGCCCAGGTGATGTTCCAGCTGTTGAACACCGGCCGGAAGGACGACGACCTCTCGTTGCGGGAGGTGTCCGTCACCGAGTTCGACGGCATGCCCGCCACTACGCATCTCGACTTGGAGTGGTACTTGCGGGAAGAGCCCGACGCCTTCGCCGGCACCATCATCTACTCCACCGATCTTTTCGAACAGGACACGATCGCCCGCCTGCTCACGGAATACCAGCTGCTGGCGGCGGAGGCGGTGCGGGCTCCGGACAGCGCCCTCCGTACCGTCGCGCTGGCTGACCCGGGCGGAGCGCTGTCGCTCGACGAAACGCGCGAGGAGATCAGGCAGATCTGGGCAGCTGTGCTGGAATGCGACAAGATCTCGTTCGACGACGAATTCTTCGACCTGGGCGGGAAATCCTTGCTGGGCACCCGGATCGTCGCGCGCATCAACGCGGCCTTCGGGGTCGATCTGCCGCTGATCGAGCTGTTCGAGCGGCCGACCGTCGCCGGGCTCGCGGACGCGGTGGCCGAATTGCGGGGCACCGACGGACAAGCAGCCGCGCAATGAAACCCGCGGTCCGGACACCCCACGACCCACGACAAGGAGGAGACATGCGCGACCGCGAGGGCTCAGCCGACGAAGGACTCCTCGCTCGCCTCTGCGCGGGACTGTCCTACTCGGGCACCACCGAGCACGGGAGCTGTATCCAGCAGGCGACCACCAACGTTCTGGAAGCGCAGGGCCTGAGGGACGCAGCGAACCTGATCGGGACGAGTTGGGGCTTCGGCTACCAGACCGGCGACGTCCGACTGCGCGCCGGCGACCGGTGGCTGCCCACGGCGGCGCGGCTGTCCGGGCTGGACATCACCCGGCTGCGGCCCGGTTCCGCCGAAGCAGCGTTCGACCTCGAACAGGCTGCGCTGGCCGACGGAGCGCCGGCGGTGGTAGCGGTCGACTCGTACGACATCCCGTCGCCGTATCGGGGAACGACTCATTTGATGCACGCGTTGATCCTGGTCGGTGCCGACGCGGACGCGGTCACGGTTCTCGACCCGATGAACCGGCCCGAACCTGCCCGCATGAGCCGTGCCGCGTATCGGCATTCCCGCGGCAGCGCAGTGGCGGGATACGACCTGATCGTCTCGCGGGGCAGTGTGGACCATCCGGTTTCGGCGGTCGACGCGGTCGGCGAGCTGTACGCCGACGCGGTGGCCCAGCACGAAGCCGACCTGGACGAATTCGATTGCTTCGTCCGGGATGTCGAGGCGGGCCTGGTCGCGCCGGATGTGGCCGATGTGGCCGCGGAACGCACCTACGCGCATCGGGTGCTGGCGGCTGCCAGCCGGGAACGGCCGGAACTGAAGACGTCGGCGACCGCCATGGACGCCTTGGCGCGTCGCTGGTATTTCGCGCACACCGTCGCCATGGAAGGTGGCGCCAGGGTGTCGCCACGTATGCTCACGGTTCTCGGCGCATTGCGGGCACGAGAGATCCAAGTGCTTGATGAGTTCGCCGATACGGTGCGGGCGGCCGGCCTGGCGTCCGCGGGCGCCGCCGAGACGCCGCCGGGGCTGAGCGCATTGATCCGTTCTGTGCTCGAGAGCCAGACCTCGATCGCGGTCGAGGGGCTCGGGCCGGACGACAACCTGTGGTCCGCTGGACTTACCTCCCTCGAATCCGTCCGGGCGATGATGGCCATCGAGGACGAACTCCAGCTGGAATTCCCGCCGTCGCTGCTCAGCCGCTTTACTTTCGAGTCGCTTTCCAGCATCGAGCAGGCGGTCGTCGCGGTGTGCACCGGATCCGCCGACGATGTCGTGTCCAGCAGCGGAGGAACCCGGTGACCGGTACGTCAGCAGTCCGGGCGGGACGGGACGAGATGCTCGCAGCCTCGGTTGAGATGGCTCGCACCACGCTCACCGTCCACGCGGACGAGGTCGACAAGAACGCTGTGGTCCGGTGAAATCCGTCGCGGCGCTGGCGTACACCGGATTGTTGAGCGCCGGCTGCTGGAATCCAATGCAACCTCGATGCGAATGAGGCGATATGACTGACCTTTCCATCCCTGTCGCGTTCGATCCGGCGAACCTCTCCCTCGCCAGCTCCGTGCCGGGGCTGGCGCTTTTCGACGGGACGCACGAGGTGCTGATCGACGCCCTGCACGTGTCGATCAGCCGGCTCGCGGCCGCTGAGCAGGCGCACCGAATCGGGGTGCCGCAGGTGATTTCCCGGGCGCTGCTGGAGCGTCTCGGTTACGTGGAATCGTTCCCGCAGCTGCTCGGCACGATCTTCACCTACGAAGGCGACGACCGGCAGTGGCGCGAGATAGTGCCCGCGCTGCGCCGCAGCGAGTCGTGGACACAGCGGCACGAACTCGCCGACGCGGTGCTGCTTCCCGCGGTCTGTTATCACCTCTACCCACAGCTCGCGGGCGCTGAACTCCCCGCGCCCGCGGTCTTCGACCTGACCGGCCAGTGCTACCGCCACGAACGCACCGCTGAGCCGGGTCGGCTGCGTGCCTTCCGGATGCGCGAGTTGATCCGGATCGACGCCCCGGACGCCACGGTGGCCTGGCGGAACGGCTGGACCGAACGGGCTCGCGACTGGCTCGGCTCGCTCGGCCTCACCGCGTCGATCGTGCCTGCCAACGATCCGTTCTTCGGCTCGTCAGAACGGTTGATGGGTTCGATGCAGCGAGCCGAGCAGCTGAAATGGGAGCTCGTGGTGGAGGTCGCAGACGGGCTGTCCCAGGCGGTGGCGTCGTGCAATTACCACAAGGACCACTTCTCCGAGGAGTTCGGGTTCCGGATGAGCGGGGCCGAGGCGCATACCTCGTGCACCGCTTTCGGACTGGACCGGATCGCGCTCGCGTTCCTGCATCGGCATGGTCCCGACCGCCGGAACTGGCCCGCCGAGCTGGCCGGTGCCGCGGCGCCGGTCCCCGGAACCGACGGCCGCCCGTGACCGCCGAGGATTGTGGAGATCGCATGTTCAAGGTCGTGAAGAACGCAGAGGTGGTCTATTCCCTGTGGCCGCAGGGAAAGCCCGCGCCGGAGGGTTGGCAGGAGACCGGCGTGCAGGGCAGCGAGCAAGACTGCCTCGCAGACATCACCGGGCGCTGGGAAGGACCGGCCGGTGCGGTGCCGCGGCACGGTCCGGCGACCTGCCTGCACGAGCGTTTCGAGGAGCGGGCGCGGGAGGACGGCGACGCGGTCGCCTTGGTCGACGGTCCGCGAGCGGTCACCTACCGGGAACTCAACCGTGCCGCCAACCGGCTGGCGCACCGGCTGCGGAACTCCGGCGTGGGGCCGGAAATCCTGGTCGGGGTGTGTGCGCGCCGCGGCGCAGACCTCGTGGTCGCGCTGCTGGCGGTCCTCAAGGCGGGCGGGGGCTATCTGCCGCTGGACCCGGACTATCCCGAGGAACGGCTGCGGTACATCGTCGGGGACGCGGGCTGCCGGATCGTCGTCGGTCCCGAGGCGCTGCGCGGCAGGGTCGAGGCGTCCGAGTGGGTGGCGCTGGACGACGCGAACGTCGCCGCGCTGCCCGAGGACAAGCTCGAGTCCGGGGTCGGCCCGGGCAACGTCGCCTACGTCATGTACACCTCCGGGTCGACCGGGGCGCCCAAGGGCGTGCTGGTCAGCCACGCCAATGTCACCCGACTTTTCGAGGTGACAGAGAAAGAGCTCGGCTTTTCCCGGGACGACGTCTGGACGCTCTTCCACTCGTTCGCTTTCGACTTCTCGGTATGGGAGCTGTGGGGTGCACTGCTCTACGGCGGACGGCTGGTCGTCGTCTCGTACCCGACCAGCCGTGACCCGGAGGCGTTTCTGCGCCTGGTACGCAGCGAGGGGGTCACCGTGCTCAACCAGACCCCCTCGGCGTTCCGGCAGTTGTCCCGCGCCGCAGAACTCGCGAGCTGGCCCGCGCTGGCCTTGCGCTTGGTGGTGTTCGGCGGCGAACGTCTTGAACTGGCCGGCCTCGGTGCCTGGTGGGAGCAGTACGGTGACGCCTCGCCGCAGCTGGTCAACATGTACGGCATCACCGAGACCACCGTGCATGTGACGCTGCGGCCGCTCGCGAAGGCGGATCTGGACCGCACGGTCAGCCCGATCGGCCGCCCGTTGGCCGACGTGTCTCTCTACGTGCTGGACGGAAACCTGGACGCGGTGCCGTCGGGCACCCGGGGAGAACTCTTCGTCGGTGGGGCCGGGGTGTCGCGCGGCTATCGGGGCCGACCGGAGCAGACCGCTCAGCGCTTCCTGCCCGATCCGTTTGGCCCGCCCGGTTCGCGGATGTACCGCACCGGGGATGTCGGCTCGGCAGCGGACAACGCCGAGTTTCTCTTCCACGGCCGGGCCGACGACCAGGTCCAGCTGCACGGGTTCCGCATCGAGCCGGGAGAGGTCGAGGCATCCGTCCTCCGGCACCGCGAGGTGCGCGAGTGCGCGGTCACCGTCGTGGAACGCTCCGGCGGCGAGCCGGTGCTGGCCTGTTACTGGAGCCCGGCCCCGGACGCGACGGTGTCCCCCGCCGAACTTCGTGCCGCAGCCGCCGATCGGCTGCCGGCGCATATGGTGCCGTCGGCGTTCATCCGGCTGGACGCGTTGCCGATGACCGCCAACGGCAAGCTCGACACGGCGCAGTTGCCCGGACTCAAGGACGCCGAGCGGGCCAGCGAGGAGGACTTGACTGCCCCGCGCACCGAGACAGAGCACGCGCTCGCTCTGGTGTGGCAGAAGGTGCTGGATCTCGACGTGGTCGGCGTGAACGACAACTTCTTCACGATCGGCGGTGATTCGATCACAGCGCTTCCCTTGGTGCAGAGCGCCGAAGAGGCAGGTGTGCCGTTCGCGCTCGAAGACCTGTTCGCGTACCCGACCATCGCGGAACTCGCCGAACGGGTGGCGAACGGAGAGATCGGCTCGGCCCCGGTTGCCCCTCGAGAAGAGTTGGCTCTGTTGCCGGAGAGCTATCTGCGCACCTTGCCGCCAGCGGTGGAAGCGGCGTATCCGGCATCGGCGCTCCAGGGCGGCATCATCCTGCACAGCATGATGAGCGGCGATTCCACCCTGTACCACGATCTTGGTAGTGTCCGGGTGCGCGGTCTGCTCGACCCTGGCGCACTGGACCGGGCTTGGCGGCGGCTGACCGGTCGACACGAACTTCTGCGCTCGGCTTTCGACCTGACCGGCCACCGAGTCCCGGTTTACCAGGTGCACCGCTCCGTGGACGTGCCGGTGGAGATCCTCGACGCGCAACACCAGGATCCCGCGAAGGCTGTGCGCGGTTGGTGGCGCACGCAATGGAAGCTTGGGTTCGATCTCGCCGCGGCCCCGCTCGTGCGCTGCCACCTCCACGATTTCGCGGACGGTTCGTTCCAGCTCTCCGTCTCGGCGCACCACTCCATTCTCGACGGATGGAGCTTCTCCGTTCTGCTCAGCGAACTGCTCACGACCTACGACAACGAACTCGGCGGCCCCCCGACGGCGGACGCGCCCGCACTGCCCTTCCGGGAATTCGTCGCGCTGGAACAGCAAGCGACTGCGTCGGAGCCTGCGAAGCAGTATTGGCAACAGCTGCTCAAAGGCGCGGAGCCGCTTTCGTTCAGCCCGGCAACCGCGATGGCTTCGGTTGACGAGCCGCTGTCCGACCCCGATGTCACGATTGTCCTGGAAAGCAGTCTCAGCGACCAGATCGATGAGCTTGCGGCTTCGGTCGGAACCTCGGTCAAGTGCGTCTATCTGGCGGCACACCTGGCCGCGCTGGGGCGGCTTACCGGCCGCGAGGACGTGCTGACCGGCCTGGTCACCAGCGGTCGTCCTGAGCGGGCCCACGCCCAGCGCAGCATCGGGGTGTTCCTGAACAGCGTCCCCGTCCGGGCCGACCTGGCAGGGCAAACCTGGCGCACCTTGGTCCGGCATGTTTCCGAGGCAGAGCGGGACCTGATGCCCCACAGGCGGTTCCCGCTGGTCGAGATCCAGCGGACGACCGGGCAGGAGCCGTTCGCAGTCCTGTTCAATTTCACCTCCATGCACGTCTTGGACCTGCAGCATCGGCTGTCTCGGGTCGTGGCGTCCGATTGGTGGTTCGCCGACCACAACAATCTCGCGGTCAACGTCGAGGTCGACTGCGATCCGGAATCGGGCCGATGGCAGCTGAGCGTCCGCATCGACCGGCAGCGGGTCGGTCCGGAGATCGCGGGCCGGTTGGCGGAGCTGATGAACGAGGCGCTGAGGGAATGCGTCGACAGCCCGGATTCTTTGCTCTCCCAGAAGGGCGATGGTCGCCCCCTTAGGGCTTCCTGGAAGAGATAGCGGTCGAGAGGAACGGTCCGGCGGACCGCGCGCCGCCGGGGGCTCGGCCAGCGTGCCGGTTTTCGGGTGCAACCCGAGCGAACCCTAACGAGAGAAGATTGGTGCTCCATGTCCACCACGCCTGACGAGAATGCGAAGAGGGGCACCGACCCTCATCCGTTGCGACTGCGCAATTTCCGGCTGCTTTTCATCGGCCGTACCCTGTCGGCTCTGTCCGAGGGGCTGGTGCCCGCGGCGCTGGCTGTCGCCGTCGTGCTTGCCACCGGTTCGGCGACCGCCATGGGCATCACGCTGGCTTGCGCGACGATCCCCCGGGTGGCGCTGATGCCGCTGGGCGGCGTGCTCGCCGACCGGTTCCAGGCGCGGCCGATGGCGATGGGCGCGGACCTCCTGCGGGTCTTCACCCAGATCTTCGTGGGCATCGAACTGCTCAGCTCGTCTCCGGTGCTGTGGCACATCTGCGTCTCGCAGGTCCTCTACGGAGTGGCCTCGGCGTTGTCGGACCCGACCAGGTCGCCGATGGTGGTCGGCACGGTGCCGGAATCGGCCCGGCAACGCGCCAACGCGGCGATGGGCTTCACCAAAAGCGCGGCATGGGTGCTGGGGCCCGCGCTGGCCGGTTCCCTGATCTATCTGGTCGGCAGCGGCTGGGTGTTCGTTGTGGACGGCATAGCGTTTGCGATCAGCGCCGGGCTGCTCGCGATCACCGTCGTGCGCCATGTGCCGTCCCCTCCCCAGACCTTGGGGAAGGACCTGGCTGTCGGCTGGCGCGAGGTCGCCGGCCGACGCTGGCTCTGGATGAGCCTCGTCGCCCATTCGGTGTGGAACTTCTGCGCCGGGATCCTGATGACGCTCGGACCGGTGATCGCGATCCTGCACCTCGGCGGCGAGAGCACCTGGATTTGGATCCTGCAGACGGGCGGGATCGGCCTGCTAGCCGGTGCGCTGCTGGCGAGCCGCATCCGGATACGCCGTAGAGTCATGTGGGCGAACCTCGCACTGGCGACTTACGCGATCCCGTTGCTACTCCTCGCGGTGCACGCCCCGGTGCCGTTGATCATGGTCGGATACGGGGTGGCCCAGGCGGCGCTGGGGTTCCTGAACCCCACTTGGGATACCGCGCTGCAGGAGCACGTGCCCGCGGACCGGCTGGCACGGGTCGACTCCTACGACTGGCTGTTCTCGCTCGCCGCAATGCCGCTCGGCTACCTGGTGGCCCCGATGCTCGCTGCGCTGTGGAGCCCGTCGGTACCGCTGACCATGGCTGCGGTCCTGGTCGTCGTGGTCTGCTTGTTCGCGGGCACGACGCCGTCGGTACGTGGCCTGATCGCCGGTGTGCCGGCCAAGGAGAGCGCTCCGCCCCCGCCCGCGGTGAGCCACAGCTGACGGGTCCGTCCGCACGTGGTGGCTGCATTCGAACACGTGGGCATCGAAGGGGAACTGTGAGATGACTCCAGCACGGATTGTCGTCGTGTGCGGCCGCAGCGCCGCGTCGGTCGGGGAATTGGTCGGCGGGCTGAAACCGCTGGGCGAACTGGTCTTTCTCCTCGACACGTCTCCCTACAACAATCCGTTGCGCCCCTTGCTGGCCAAGGTCGGCACGGTGCTGGATGTGGCACCGACGGCGGTGGCCACCGCGGAGTTACTGCGGCCGCTGCGGCCGGATGGCATAGTCACGTTCAGCGAGAGCCTGCTCCCGCTGACCGCGAGCCTCGCGTCCGCGCTCGAACTGCCGTTCCATAGCCCGGATGACGTCGTCTTCCTCACAGACAAGTATGAGCAACGACGACGTCTCCGGGAACGCGGGGCGGACACGGTACGCACCCATCTGCTCACCTCGTCTTCCGATTGGCCGTCAGCGGTGCGAGAGGTCGGCCTTCCGGCGGTCCTCAAACCCGTGCACAGCGAAGGCAGCCGGAACACATATGCGGTGTCTGAGGATGCCGAGGGCCAATCGCTTGCGCACGACCTGCTCGACAGCGGACGCGAACGCGCATTGGTGCTGGAGGAATTCCTGATTTCACGGGGGAGCGGGGCTTATGCGGGGTACGTATCGGTCGAGTCTTTGGCATCCCGCGGCCTGGTTACGCATCTCGCGGTGACCGGCAAGTTCCCCATGATGGCCCCGTTCCGGGAAACCGGGCAGTTCTGGCCGTCCGCGCTGAACCCCGCCGAGGAAAGGGAAGTGCTCGACCTGACCTCCCGCGCCGTCGATGCGCTGGGCGTGCGGACCGGACTGTTGCACACGGAAATCATCCTGACGGCCGACGGCCCGCGCATCATCGAGGTCAACGGCAGGCTGGGTGGGCTCGTGAACGACCTCGCCGTCAGGGCGGCCGGGGTCAGCCTGGTGCGGCTGGCCGGCCAGGTCGCGCTCGGCGAGCACGTCGTGCCAGAGCCCATCAACCCTCGGGAAGTGTTCTATCAATTCACCCATCTCGCCCCGCTTGAGCGGGTCCGGTTCGTCAAGGCAGACGGACACGGTGTCATTCGCAGGCTGCCCGGGGTCGACACACACCGGCCGCTGGTCCAGGCAGGCGACTGGCTCGACGGCGGCACCGGGTGGACGATGCTGGACCTGCTCACCGGCCGGGCCGCGTCGCACGGCGACATGAGCGCGTTGATCAACCGGGCGCTGGACACGGTCGAGTTCACCCTCGCGACGCCCGGTGGGGACATCGAAACCCTTTCCGGCCGAGCCTGTTCGCCGTGGGCCGCGCTCTCGTGAACCGCTGGGCACCACCGTCGACGACGCCATTGCCGCCGTGAGCGCCTTCGGACGACCGGCTGACATCGTGGGGCTGTCGGCGACCTTTGGGCAATATGACGTGCTCACCGACCTGATCGAGGCGTCGCAGGCGGTGCCCCGTCCGTTGATGATTCTGGCTGGTGGGTCGCTGTCCGCCCGCAACGCGGACCTCATCACCGGTGAGTACCCCGCAGTGATCGTGGGTCGCAGCGCTGGTGAACCACTGATCAGCGACGTGCTCGACCACTGGCATCACGACCTGCACCGTGCCCGGATCCGTCTGGCCTCCAAACCTCGGCATCATGGGCCCCCCGGCCCGCGCGTGAGCCGTGAGAGTGCCCCGGAAACGGTCCTGGGTCACGGCCTGCCCGAACTCGATCTGCTTCACCAGACTTTGAAGCGAGGCGGGGTTGCCCAGTTGGAGACCAGCCGCGGCTGTACCTCGGCGTGCAGTTTCTGTCCCCGCGGCCACAAGGGCTCCTGGCGTGGTGATCTGCCGCAGGACCTGCCCGAGATCCTCCGCTTCCTGGACGACGCCTACACCGCCCACCCCGGTACAGCACGGGTGCTCTACCTGGTCGACGAGGAGTTCATCGGCGAGGGGCCCGAAGCCGTGCCCCGGGCCTTGGACGTCGCAGCGATCGTCCACAAGGCCGGGTTCGACTGGGAGACCTCGTGTCGCATCGACCAGGTCGTGCGCGTCGATTCCGATCCTGTCTGGCATGAGTGGAGGTAGCACGCCGAGCAGCGGCCTGCCGATCACTACGGTGACGGTGACCTCGGCGGCAGAAGCCGGAGCCTTGCGCGCCTCGACGGTCACCGTCAGCGCCGCCCCGGGCGCGCGGCCCGCAACCACCACCGGGCCGACGCGCGCTTCAACGACCGGCAAGACAACGACCGGCAGGACAACGACGAGGGGGAAGAGGATCCGCATGCCCGCCCTCGTCGGTCGTGGCCTCGTCGTCGGCAACAGCGCCCTGCAGGGTCTGGGAGTCCCCACCGAGAAGATCGTTCCCGTTGACGTGTCCGGCAAAGGCCGGATGGTACTCAACTCCAGCAACTGGCATATCTGCCAGGAGCAGCCCGCCGCCGGTCAACACCTCACAGCCAACCAGGACGCACTGCTCGGTGTCGTGAAGTGGGGCGAGTACTGCCCGTAGAAGCTGAACAGGACGCCGCCACCTCGACCTAAACCTGTCCTGCACCGGCGCGGTCTGCCGACCTGCCGGCTGGGCCGCATGCTCACGGGCGCTTGGTGATCAGGTCAGCCTGAGTGCCGTGGTCGTCGTGGCGCGAACCCGCGTCTCGTCCGGACGGGATGCACCCCGGCGGGAGCGGGGCGGTTAGAGATCGTTTGAGAGGGGCATCCCCTGTTCAAACGGTGGACAGCACCTGTGTCGCGGGGGTGGCCTGGGGTCGGTGTGCTGCCACTCACATCCGCCGACGGCCGTGTGGTCCGGGGGTCAAATGGGGGTCAAACGATCGAGAGGCCGGTCCCGATGATCTCGGAACCGGCCTCCTACCTGGTACTTCGTGGTGGGCGATACTGGGATTGAACCAGTGGCCTCTTCCGTGTCAACGATTCGGTCGTTGGATACATCGGCGGCACTGGCCGACGCGGGCGGCTGTCGGTGGACTGCGGGGCGTGCCAGCGTGCCCGACGGCGTCGCTCCTCTCGCCAGCTCAGGTCGCGGTCACATGTCGTCGGGACCCCCCGCCACCGGCGAGGTCCTTGAACGTCTGTTCCCAGGATGGGCGTACCTCGGAGTCGACGTGGAACGCGACGACGGCGGACGGCGGCACGTAGATGAGCACGCTGGCCTGGACGACCTCGGCCTACGGTTGGTCCGGGGCAGCGGGAAAGTGCCGGTGCGGCTGGAAGTGGATGACGAGCTGGGTCCGGATCCGGTCCGAGCCCTCCTCTGGCGCCCAGGTCAACCATCCGGAGACCGCGCGCCCGCCGAAAAGGGTCTGCAGATCGGCGAACGACTGCTCGGGGCGGGCGGGGCCCGGGACCCAGACGTCGTTGCGCCAGGCATCCTGGTCCTTCTTTGCCTGTCGGACCGCATCGTTCATGGTGTCGAGGCCGGTGAGTGGGGCAGGGTCGTCCACGATCGCCGGGTCGTGTAGCCGGTCCTGCTCGTCGGCGTGCAGCAGGTGGAGCATGTCATTGGCTCGGGGACCTGACCGCTCGGTCGCGCAGTACGGGTGGACGATCCGTTCGCTGGCGAACGGGGCGAACCAGTCCTGGATTCCGGGGACGGTCATCCGACGG
>JAUPKM010000207.1 GCA_030837445.1 Actinomycetota bacterium | reverse complement strand
CTGCTGATCCGGGCAGCCGTGCCGGGGCGCGTTCACCCGGCTGCGGCGTCCTCCCGACGGAAGATCCGGGCCAGGGCGGTGGCGCGGGGCAGCAGGGTCTCGGCGGAGGGACCCGGGCTCCAGGTGAGCCGGTCGGTGACGACGAGGTCGAGGGCTTCCAGCCGTGCGGCCACGTGAGCCAGGGCGGTGTCGAGGTCGTCGGGCGTGAGCGGGTGCCCGTTGACCGCCCACATCGGGAACCACGGGTGCGCCAGGACGGCCACCTCGCTACGAGGCAGCGGGCCGCGGGCAGCCAGGAAGGCGACCGCGACCCCTGCGAGCAGGCCGTCGAACCGGTCCACCGCGCAGACCCGACGCAGCTGGCGGACGACCTGCAGGTCGTCACCGGCGGCCTTGGTCGGGGTCAGGACGCCGCGGGCCAGCCGCAACAGCCCGTGGCGCGCACCAGGGTGTCGGCGTCCTGCCGGTCGGTCTCGGTCCAGGTCGGCGACCAGCCGGTGGCCCACGCCCGGACCTGGTCATGGTCGGGGTGGCCCGGATCGGTGAACGCCTCCCGGAACTCGCCGTACCCGTACGGGCCGCCGCAGTCCTCCGGCGGGCACGCGCCCTCGCCCCCGACGCATCCCGGGTGCGGGCCGCCGGGGCCGGTGACCTGGACGTCGTGCTCCCAGCCGTCCCCGAAGTCGTACCGGTAGACGAACTCGCCGCCCAGGTCACGCAAGGTAGCGGTCGTCTCGTCCCGGACGTCGTCGACGACATCGTCAAGCCCGGTCCTCGGGTCGGCGTACCGCACGCCGTCGGCGGTCTGGAACTCGTGCAGGTGGCTGTCGGTCCAGCCCAGGGCGACCTGAAGCAGGTCGTGCAGCTCCGGCACGGTAGCCGCGGCCGGGACGTCGAGGACACGCACCACCGGCGGCGTCACCTCCCGCAACGTCACCCGCAGCCTCGACGTGCGCAGCACCCGGCCCCGGGCTGGCTCGGCGTCGCTCATGGGTCCGCCTCCGACATCGCGGTGGGTCACTTCGACCGGTGGGTTCGACGGGTCAGCCCTGCGGCAGGACGTCGCAAGCAGCCAACTCGTCCCGGACTGCCCGCACGGCCTCCAGCAGGTCGACGACGATCCGCCGGACCGTCGCGGCCTCAGCACCCATGCGACTGGCCATCACGTCACCGATCCCCCGGACCAGCCCGTCGCCAGGGGCGACCTGGTGGACGCGACGCTTCTCGGCCGGGCTCACCGCGTACTCGCGGGCGATGATGCGCAGGGTCTCCAGCAGGTCCTCCCGGGAGTCCGGGCCGCACCGCTCCAACGCGGCCTCGGCGGCATCCAGCCACCGGGAGTCGCCTGGAGCGCTGGCCTCGAACGCTTCGGTGACCATCGAGAAGACCATCATGTGGGCGCACAGCAGCGCCGTCTCGGCCTCCTCGCGCTCGTTGAACGGCAACTGCAGCGCCCGATCCACGAACCGATCGGCCCGCTCCTGGTCACCGGCGTCCAGCGCTTTCAACGCCTTGGCCAGCAGGTTACCCGCCGCCCGATCAACGGCACCGGCCTCGGCGTGCCAGGCCAGATTCGAGCGGACCTGCAGGTCACCCAGACCCCGGTCGCTCATCCGACGCATCTCGCCCGCCAGGAAAGCCATCGCGTCAGGAGACAAAGGAGTCGACACGCGGACCACGCTACCGGCGTCTGCACGAAACCGACGACGACGAGCAGCCGACGACGGCGTGGGGCAGACGCGACGCTCGACCGACGAGCCACGACGGGGGTCATCGTCGTCCCCGCATGCAGTCGGTCGGAACCAGCTCGAAGCCAACAGCTACCCCTTCTTGTCGGTATCCGCTGCTACACCCACGGACATGCTGCGCACCTTCGACACCCCCTGCCCGTGGTGCGGCGCCGGGCTGACGCTGACGGTTGAGATCAACACAGACCCGACGTCGCAGCCGCCGCGGACCCGTTTCCGCCCGGCCCCGGAGGAAGGCCTGTGGGTGCCCGAAACTCGGTGCGCAGGCGTTGAGCTGGGGTTTTGGCCGGTCTGGTCAGGCTGGCATGATCGGTGGATGGGGATGCGTCTTGGGTATCTGATCGCTCGTCTTCTGGTCGGTGGACTGGCGCTGCTGTCCCGTTCGGACGCGGCGAAGGACGCCGAGATCCTCGTCTTGCGCCATCAACTCGCGGTGCTGCAGCGGCAGGTGGGACGGCCGCGGTCGACGTGGCCGGACCGGGCGATCATCGCGGCGCTCACGCTTCGGCTGCCGCCAGCCCGACGGCTCGGCATGCTCGTCACGCCGGGGACGATCCTGAGGCTGGCCCAGCAGGCCCGCAACGTGATGATGGACTTGGACGACGCCGGCCGCCGGGTCCGGTTCCTGATCAGGGACCGGGGCTCCCCGGTTCACGCCGACGTTCGATGCTGTGTTCACATCGCTGGACGCGGACGTGATCAAGATTCCGGTGCGGGTGCCTGTGGCCAACGCCATCTGCGAACGGTTCGTGGGCAGTATCCGGCGTGAACTGTTGGACCGGATCCTGATCATCAACACCGCGCATGCCCGCCGGGTGCTGGGTGAGTACGAGGCCCATTTCAAAACCCACCGCCCGCACCGGTCCCTGGGACAGGCGGCGTCGCTTCGGGCACCCACACTCTTGCCACACCCCTTGACACTCTCGTATCACGAGAGCAAACTCTCACCATATGAGAGTCCCGGCGCCACCGCTGATGGCGATCTTCCGGAGCCAGCTCCAGGGGGAACTGCTCGCGCGCGTCATGCTGTCCGACGAGCCGATCACCATCTCCGATCTCGCACGGGACCTGTCCGCCCCGCTGCCGACCGTGGCCAGGGAGGTCAACCGGCTCCATGCGGCCGGCATCCTCGCCCTCAACCGTCAAGGCAGGGCGCAGCTCGTCACCGCGGACGAAGGCAATCCCGCCGTCCGTCCCCTCCGCGACCTCGTCGCCATCGCCTTCGGCCCACGGCAGATCGTCCTGGAGGAGTTCGCCGCCATCCCGGACGTGATCGAGCTGCACATCTTCGGCTCATGGGCGGCACGCTTCGTCGGTGAACCGGGGCCTGTCCCGGGAGACGTCGACGTCCTGGTCGTCGGCCAGGTGGACCGGGACGAGGTCTACGACGCAGCCGACCGCGCCACCCGGAGACTGCACCGCGAGGTCAACCCCACCGTCGTCTCCGAGCGTCGCTGGGCCGACCCGTCCGACCCGTTCATCCACCAGGTCAAGCACCGGCCCCTCGTCCAGCTCCTCCCCGAAAGGACCGTCTCTTGACATGGCAGAAGGGCCGCGACACCATCGAGGATCTCCTCGGCCGCGGCCACCTCGAGAGAGTTCCTGCCAACACCGCCGAGGCCGAGCACCTGCTGGCGAAGGCGGACGCCCACCTGAAGACGGCCGCCACCCTGGCGAACACAGATCCAGAGATCGCCTATGACGCCCTCTACGCCGCCTCGCGGAAGGCGCTGTCCGCGCTCCTCGTCCAGCAAGGACTGCGTCCCACACGATCCGGTGGCCACGAAGTAGCCATCGAAGCCGCCTACGCGCAACTCGTCCCGCCGCTCGGCGACGTGTTGCGCCCGTTCCGACGCATCAAGCGTCGCCGGAACGACGGCGACTACGCTGGCTCCGAGGGGCAGATCCACGAGGAGGACATCCACGCCGACCTCCCCGCCGCCACCGCGATCGTCGACGCCGTCAACCGCATCCTGCCGCAACTGACGGTCTTCACCCCTCGCCGATAGCCGTCTTGCAGGCTCCCGGCCGTGGCACCTCGGGCGACGACGGGAACGGCCGGAAACCATGAAGCGGAACGCGGTGGTCATGGATCTACGCTGTTACGCGACGGGCGTTGGAGCTGATGGTGTTACGGGTGCGTGGCGACAGGGCCAAGGATGTCGAGTTGCTCGTGTTGCGCCATGAGGTCGCCCTGCTTCGCCGTCAGGTGACCCGCCCGGCGTTGCGCCCGACGGACCGGATGCTGCTGGCAGCGTGTTCACGGCTACTGCCCCGAGCCCGCTGGGGAGCGTTCATCGTCACCCCGGCGACACTGCTGCGCTGGCAGCGTGAACTGATCGCCAGCAGGTGGAGCCACCCACACCGGCGCCAGGGGCGTCCCTCGACCAGACGCGAAGTCCGGGAACTGATCTTGAGGCTCGCCGCCGAGAACCCGACCTGGGGCCACCGGCGGATCCAGGGCGAACTGGTGGGCCTGGGCCACAAGGTCGCGGCCAGTACCGTGTGGCTGATCCTGCAACGCCTCTACGTCCTGTTCGTGATCGAGATCGGCACTCGACGGGTGCACCTGCTCGGCGTCACCGCGTATCCGACCAGGGCGTGGGTGACCCAGGTCGCCCGCAACCTGGCCATCGACCTGGACGACCGCGCCGCCTCATTCACGTTCCTCCTGCGCGACCGCGACACCAAGTTCGTCGCCAGCTTCGACGAGGTCTTCACCCCGAGCCCCTGTCGCGAACTCGTTCGCAGAGCGTTGGGTGGGCACCGTCCGCCGGGAGTGCACCGACCGGCTCCTGATCTACAACCGGCGCCACCTGACGCACGTCCTGACCGAGTACGTGCGGCACTACAACATGCATCGGCCGCACCGGTCCCTCGATCAACGGCCACCGCTTCCCGACCCGGCCGCGGCGACCCCGACCGGCCCGCACGTCCTGCACCGCGAACGCGTCCTGGGCGGGCTGATCAACGAGTACACCTACCGACCAGCCGCCTGATCTAGAGATCAAGGAACGCCGAGGTAACAGCGCCCGACCGAGGTTTTCGAGCCCCACAGGCGTCCACCCCCTCCGCGTTCACCCCATGCACGTCCGTCTCGCCCGCGTCCGTCTCACCCGCGAGCCTCAGCCAAATCTGGGCACATTCACGGGCCAGGACCGAGACGGCCCGACGGCGGTGCGCCGGCACCGCACCGGCCACCCGTTCCAGCCCCTCGGCCTCGCTGACGTGCGCCGACATCAGTCTGAGCATCGTCCGGCAACCCTCGCGAGCGCGAACGGACGGGTCCCGTCGCAGCTGAGCGAGGATCTCGGCCATGTCGGCCCGGCCCATGGTGGACGGAGCCAGGCCTGTCCCCCGATCGGTCCAGGGCATCTCCGGCCGCCCGGCGGCCGGGGCGACCGGGGCAGGCCGGGCGGGCCGGTACGACGCGGCCCGCTCCGGCACCCGGCCGGTGCCGGCGAGGAGCCGACGGCGCACGTCCTGGACCGTTCCGACGGAGACCCCGCTGGCCTGGGCCACTTGCCGGACCGGGAGGTCCGGCCAGGCCGTGAGAATCTCCAGCGCGCGACGACGTCCCTCGACCACGTCGAGGGTGCGCACGCGGCCGTCCGCCCCCACCCGGACGGCGCTGCGACAGACCTCGTCGGAGGAGCCCCGGACCGCTCGCACGGTCTTGGGACTGACCCCGACCAGTACCGCAATCCGCCGGTCCGACCAGTCCGGGTGGGAGGCGAGGATCCTCGTCAGCGCCGCCCGACGCTCACCGCGCGACAGCGGCGGCCCGTACCGGACGTTCATCGTGACGGCGAGCACGAACACGTCGAGATCGGAGCTGTCGACCAGGACCGCCTCGATCTCGGCGTCGCCGCGCGACCGGGCCGCGGCCAGCCGGTGGTCGCCGTCGAGCACCGTCAGGGTCTCCCGGCGTACGAGGACGGGCGCCCAGTGCGCGGCCGTCGCGGCCAGGGCGACCACCCGGCCGTCGTCGGGCACGCCAGTACGTACCAGCCCACCCGGCCTCAAGGTCGTCACGTCGAGAGGCACCGACGGAAAGGTCGTGAGGTCCACCTCGCGGCACGGTTGAAGAATCACGTCGGTTAACAGGTTCTGCGAGTCGGTCATCGAATTCCTCGTCTCGTTCGGGAACGCAGTTCACCACACCTCGTCACCACCTACGAATTCTCACGGACTGATTCTGCAAATACAGCGAACGACAACGTTCTGATTGCCGGAACACTGAAGCGAAAGGCCATGAAGAATACCGGGGAACTGCAGTTGATCCCACAGTTGAACACGGTTACGTCAGGTGCGAGGCCGCCACCTGCCAAGAGTCAACTCTGTAGTACCACGGCAGATCAAGTACCTTGCAGGTATCGGCGTCCGGGATCGGTCCGTCGGCACCCATCGGCACCTGTCGGCACCTGTCGGTACCCGTCGGTACCCGTCGACACGGCCCGCAGGGCGCACCGGCAGGACTCAGGCGGCTCCCGGCGAGCCGGCCGTACGGGGGGGCGACCGCCACACACCGGGTGCGCGTGACAGCCGCTCGCTGAATCTGCAGGAATCGGCAGATCTCGTGACCAATCAGGATCTACGAGACACAGTGGATACATGGTCCTCATGCGCATCCTCACCTCGCGTCCTATCGTCGGCAGCATCATCCTCTCCGCCTGTCTGCCCCTCGGCGCCCTCGCCGACACCATCCCGATCAGCAGTACCCATACAACGGTCTCAGCACAGCCAGCCACCGCCTCGACCGCAGAGGCGCTCACGGCGATCCAGGTGGCGACCGACTGGCCCTGGTGACGGTCACCCTCCAGATGCGACACGACGGGCCGGAGCGCCGGGCGATCCCCGTGCACCACACACCGGGACCCCCGCGCCACCGGCCCGCAGTGCCGCACCGCCCGGTATTCGCACTTCACGACCCCTCCATACTGTGTTATCAGCCCCGAGTTGACAACGCAGTCAATACGCACTTCGCTGTTCAACTCACCACAACTCCAACCCTCGACATGTGGTATGGTTGCCTGACCTCATCGAGCCACGGCCATCACGACGACCACGATCCACAACATGATCCGCAGCATGATCTGTGAACCGAACAGTACGGTGCCGCCCCACGTGATCGTTAGGCGGCACGATGCAATACGATTGAACTTTCCGTAGGGAACCGTCACTTCCAAGATTCTCGAGCCCAGGCGGAGGGTAGAGTCACATATTTGGATCACGAGGA
Organism: Actinomycetota bacterium; assembly: GCA_030837445.1. GTDB lineage: Bacteria > Actinomycetota > Actinomycetes > S36-B12 > UBA10799 > JACJWR01. Next base: position 18,090 of record JAUPKM010000207.1, on the reverse strand, counting down.
GCTCCGCACCACCCACGTGATCTCCCTTGTCGAACCAGAAGTAGAGGTAGACAGATGCTGGAGCCGCAGGTGCGCCAACCAGGCTTCGGCGCGAGGCTGCGGCGCCTGCGTCGGGAGCGGGGCATGTCCCAGCGCGAGCTGGCCGGCGACTCGATGACGTCCAGCTACGTCTCCCTGCTCGAGGGCGGGGTTCGCGTGCCACGCCCCGACATGCTCGACCACCTGGCCCGCACGCTGGGGGTCTCCGTGCACGATCTGATCGCTGAGCCGGCGGAGCCGGAGCCCGCGTCCCCCGGGACGGCGTCGCCGTCGACGGGGACGGCCCACCACACGTCCACCGCCGGTCCCGAGATCTACCACCGCACAGTGGCGGAGTCCTACGCGGCCGCGTGCCGGGACGGAGACCCTCAACAGATCCTGTCGTGCGGCAGGGCGCTTCAACGCGAGCTGGTCCAGGCGGACGAGCGACACGAGGCGCTGTCGGTGCTGACCCATCTGGAGCCGGTCGCCGCGAAGATCGAGTCCGTCGAGTGGCAGATCGTGATCGGTACGGAGTACGCGATGGTCGCGCGTGACCTCGGTCGGCTGGAGACAGCGCTGGTCCACGCCGCCACCGCGGAGCGGCTCCTGTCCAGATCCACCCTCGAAGGCACCGCCGAGCACGTCAAGCTGTGCGCGGTGCAGCTGTCGGTGCGTGCGGAGATGGGTCTCTGCGAGGACGTCGAGGCGAAGGTCGACGAGATGATCGCCCTGGCGGCGAAGGTTGCCGACCCGCAGATCACCGGCCGGGCCTACTGGGCCGCCTGCCTGGCCTACTCCCGCTGTGGGATGCCGGACAAGGCCGCCAGTCACGTCCTGCAGGCCCACAGCATGCTCGCGACCCCGGAGACCTCCCTGGGCGACTGGGCCCGGTTCCTGCGGGCGGCGGCGACGACCCTGATGGAAGACCCGGCCCGGCTGGACGAAGCCGGCAGTCTCCTCGACGAGGCCCAGCGGATCGCGGCCGTGCTGCCGGGCGAGGACGCCAAGCTCGACGGTGCCCGCGCCCAGTTCGCCCAGTTGAGCGGCGATCCACGGCTGGCGGTGGAGCTGGGGCTGAAGGCACGGGATCGTCTGCAGGGAGTGGCCAGCGTCCGCGCTCACGTCACCCTCGGACGGGCGTACTTCGCCTTGGGCGAGATGGAAGCCGGTGCGGCCAGCCTGCGCACGGCGGCCGAACTCGCCGGGTCCATGGGGTCACACATCCTCGCCAGCAAGATCTGGCAGGAGCTGGCCGAGCGCTGAGGCCGAGCCGGGCGGCCCTCACCGGATGTTTGCCCGCGGGCGCGAGCCCGGCGAGCCCCGGCCAGGACGCGCGGGCCGAGGCGACGTGGGCACGAGTCCCGGCTCGGCGAGCCCTGGCTGCCGGGTGGGCCCGGTCGGGTACATCGGAGTCGCCGCTCTCGCTGCAGTCAACTCTCCGCCGGGACGAGTCAAGACCAGGTGCCGAACCACCACGCTCGACACGACGTTGACAATGATCCGAGTTGAGAAGTCAACCCCCTTCGAAGGGAAGATGGCGAGCGACCCGATCGCTCACCATCCAGCTCACCTCACTGTTCACTAGCCTTCTGAACTGCGGGTATCCGTCTCGTGAGTCCCCGTACCGCCCGAGCTGAGACCCGGCCGCCGACCCGACAGATCATCCCCACGGTAAACTTTGTTGACAATCAACTACTCTATAGTTGACTCACAACTGAGCGCGCTGTAACTTCTTGAGTCAAGACGCCCGACGGCCCGGTCGGGACGCACATGGGGGGAGACACCATGAGCCTGGGGATCAATGGTGACGAGAAGGAGCTCTATACCCTGTTACTGCGCCGTCCCTCCTGGACGATGTCAGAACTCGCTTCCGCGTGGCCGGGCACGGCAGACGGCCTCGCACCCCTGATGGCCCGGCTGCGGCAGGACCGGCTGGCGGTCGCCTCGGCCGACGTGATCGGGGGGTGGCGCGCCGTCGAGCCGAGGCTGGCGCTGCCGTCGCTGGTGGCCGTCAGGCTGTGGAACGGCAGGACCGACGCTCCCAGCGTCGAGTCGCTGGAGTCCTTCGTCCACGTGCACGAACTGTCGGACCAACGCATCCGCCACGACAGCCCTCCATCGGGGCTCGACCAGGCCGCATCGATCGTCGAGAGGCTCGTGGCCTCCGCCCGGCTGGACGTCCTGATGACCGTCCCAGATCATCACCCGGCCTCGTACGAGTTCTGCGAGCACGTGCACGAGAGCGTCCTGCGTCGGGGCGGCCGGCTGCGCCTGCTGTGGAGGTCGCAGGTCGCGGCCCAGGTTGACCGGGACTTCGTGCGGTGGCTGTCGGCACTTGGGATTCGGCCCCGGTTGACCCATGCCCCGCTGCCCCGCGTGGTGGTCGTCGACCACAACACGGCGATGATCGCGACCACACGGCAGATCCAGGTGCTGCGCGCGAGCGAGGACGTGCGTACCGTCCGCGACACGCTCACCCCTCTCTGGGCGGGCACCGACACCACCGACGACGTCCTCGGACCAACCACGTCGTGCCCTCGCCGGGCGCGGATCCTGCACCTGCTCGCCGACGGCAACACCGACGACGCCATCGCTCGCCAGCTGGGCTGCAGCGTGCGTACCGTGCGCACCGAGGTGGCCTCCACGATGGCCGGTCTGCGAGCCAAGTCGCGCTTCCAAGCCGGGATGATGGCGATGAGGCTCGGGCTGATCTGATGACCCGGGAGAACGCCGAGCGCCACCGCAGGCACGACCGCCGGCAGCGAAGTCCATGACGCCGTTCCGCTGCACCGTCATTCCACCGTTCCGTCATTCCACCGTTCCGTCATTCCACCGTTCCGTAGCAGTCAGGTACCTACGGAGCGCGGCGAATCGCGGCTCTTCCTGAACGCGTTCCCCTGAACGACCCCACCGATCGCCACGGCGATTCGGGCGCCATTTGAACGGCCATGTTGACGCAGCCATTCGTCGCCGCAGAAGATTCAATGGCCACCAGAGAGACGAACCGAGGGATAACCATGAAATCGAAATATTCGCGCGGCGTGGCTCTGTGCCTGATCGCGACGGTGTCCTGGGGAGGCATGTTCCCCGTGATGACCAGCGCGCTCCGCCACATCGACCCGTTCACGTTCACCTGCATGCGGTACGGCATCGCGGGCCTGATCTTCCTCGTGCTGCTCGCCATGACGGAGGGCCGCACGAGCCTGAAGGTACGCGGCGAGCGCATGGGCCTCGCGTTCTTCTTCGGGGCCGTCGGCTTCGCCGGGTTCCAGTTCCTGGTGTTCCTCGGCCAGCAGAAACTCGGTGCCGAGGGTGCGCTGCTCGCCTCCGTCATGATGGCGACGATGCCGATGCTGGGATTCCTGGTGAACTGGGTCGTCCGGCGCGTCGTCCCGCCGCGCGCCGCGCTCGGCTTCATCATGTTGTCGTTCTTCGGCATCACCCTCGTCGTCACCAAGGGCGACTTCGTCGCGTTGTTCAACCAGCCCCAGGACTTCACTGCCGACATCATGATCATCCTGGGCGCGCTGTGCTGGGTCGTCTACACCTACGGGGCGAGCTACTTCCCGACCTGGTCCCCGGTCCGGTACACCACCGTCACCACCGTGCTCGGGGTCTTCAGCGCGGTCGGCATCACCGCGGTGCTGCTGGTCACCGGCGTGGTCGCCGTCCCCGGCCCCGCCGCCGTCGTCGAGGTCTCCCCCGAGCTGGCCTACATGAGCCTGGCTGCGGCTGTCGTCGGAGTCCTGGCCTGGAACCTCGGCAACAAGATCCTGACCCCCCTCAACGGGGTGCTGTTCATGGACGTGGTGCCGATGACGTCGTTCATCGTGTCCGCCGCGCTGGGCGTCCTGCCCTCGCTGTTCCAGCTGATCGGAGCGATCATCACCGCCGGCGCCCTGGTGCTGAACAACCTCTACCTGCGGCGCGCCGCCACGAGGACGACGCTGGCGGCCGAGCCTGCGGCGCCGGTCGACGAGGGCCGGCCGCTGGCTGTCTCGGCGCCTCGCTGAGGTTGCCCGTTCCGCCCTCCAGAGCTCCCCTCGAACCGGCGTCCTCGTGGACGCCCCACCGATTCACCTGTCACCCATCCGAGGAGAAGGACCATGACCACTCGAGTCGCCATCAACGGGTTCGGCCGGATCGGCCGCAGTTTCCTGCGAGCCGCGCTGCACGGCGCCGCCGACGTCGAGATCGTCGCCGTGAACGACCTCACCGACCCCGCGACTCTGGCCCACCTGCTGCGCTACGACACCGTGCTCGGCCCGCTGCCCCACGAGGTCCGTGTCGAGGGTGACACCCTCGTCGTGGGCGACCGCCGGATCCGGACGCTCGCCGAGCGCGACCCCGCCCAGCTGCCCTGGGGCGAGCTCGACATCGCGGTCGTCGTGGAGTCGACGGGCGTCTTCGCCAAGGCCGAGGCCGCCGGGCTCCACCTCAAGGCCGGGGCCGGGCGGGTCATCGTCTCGGCCCCGTCCGACGCCGGTGTCTTCACCATCGTCTACGGGGTGAACCATCACAAGTACGACCCGGACCAGCACTTCATCGTCTCCAACGCCTCCTGCACCACGAACTGCCTGGCCCCCATGGCAAAGGTCCTGCACGACAGCGTGGGGATCGAGCACGGCATCATGACCACGGTCCACGCCTACACCGCAGACCAGAACCTCCAGGACGGACCGCACCGTGACCTGCGACGGGCCCGTGCCGCGAGCGCGAACATCGTGCCCACGAGCAGTGGGGCCGCCAAGGCCATCGGCAGGGTCCTGCCCGAGTTGGACGGGCGTCTGGCGGGGTTCGCCCTGCGGGTGCCCGTCATCACCGGATCGGCGACGGACCTGACCGTCACGCTCGACCGGCCCGCGTCCGTCGAGGAGATCAACGCCGCGTACCGGACCGCTGCGGACGGTCCTCTGAAGGGCGTCCTCGCCTACACGGAGGACCAGATCGTCTCGAGCGACATCGTGACGAACCCGGCCTCCTGCATCATCGACGCCGGACTCACGACCGTGGTCGGCAACACGGCGAAGATCATCGGCTGGTACGACAACGAGTGGGGCTTCTCCAACCGGCTCCTCGACACCGCGCGCCTGCTGGGGGCGTAGCACGCCCGAGCCATCGGGACGCCCGAGCCATCGGGACGGGCGGGTTCGTGGTGACGTCGTACGCCGGCATCGGGCCGTCCGGGCGCGATGAACGGCAGGGGACGAGCCGCGTGCTCGCGGACCAGGTGCTGGCGTTCGGGAACGCCGGACAATCACATATGGTGGCGCCCGTAGGGAAGGGGGCCGGAACCCGTCTGGGGTTCCGGCCCCCTTCCCTTTTCCACGGAACGGCTCGACATACCCGGAACGGCCGCACTTGAACGAAAGTACACACCCGGTCGCATCGATTGCAAAGCTCCGGGCCCGGCGCTTGAATCTCATTATGGAAAGAAACATGGCCCACCGGGCGACAATGCCAAGGAATGATCCGGACACCACCGACAGGCAAAGCTCGACGCCGTTCGCCGACGCTCTTCTCAGATTGACGTCGACCGAGGTGGCGAGTGTTCACGCGCTTCCCCTGTCCCAGGGACACGGGATTGCCGGTTCCAGATTCCGGCAAAAGTACCTGGCGCTGGTTGGGCAAGCCTACCTGCATGCCGACGTCTCGTTCTCCAGCCCAGTGATCGACTCGTTCTTCAAACCGCGCGGTTGCCTGGCCGCCGCCCAGCGCCTGGCCGCCGAGGCGTTCGGCGCCGACCACACGTTCTTCCTGACCAGCGGGACGACGACGTCGAACACCGTGGCCCTGACCGCGATGGCCCCGTACGGTCGTCGCATCCTGGTGGACCGCACCGCCCACCAGTCCGTGCACTTCGGCGTCGATCGCAGCGGCGCGGAGGTCACGTACGCCGGCATGTCACCTCGATCGCCGGGCGGTTTCGTGCACGGGGACATCGAGGCGTTCGTCGAGGAGTTCGCCGAGGCTGCGCGCCAGGACCGGCCGTACCACGCCGTCGTCCTGAACGGCTCCTCCTACGACGGCTCCCTGCTCCAGCTGCCCGCCCTGTTCGACGCGATGTTCGACCATGTCGACACCCTGGACGTCCTCGTCGACGAAGCGTGGTCGGCGCTCAACACCTTCCACCCGCGTCTGCGGGCCACCACCGCTCTGGCCGCCGGACGGCACCTCCGGATCACCCGGCCCGACAAGAAGCTGCGGCTCTACGTCACCCACTCCGCCCACAAGTCCATGTCCGCCCTGCGGCAGGCGTCGTTCCTGCACGTGCTCGGGGACGGCGACACCGTCCGGCGGGCCGAGCGCGCCCTGTACGCCGTGCACACGACCAGCCCCAGCCTGCCGATCCTTGCCAGCCTCGACCTCGCCCGTGCCCAGGCGGTGGCAGAGGGGCACGCCGTGGCGGAACGATGCCTGGCGCATGCGCAACGCCTGCGCACTCTGCTGGACGACGGCCTCCTGCCGGGGCTCGTCGCGGTCGAGCCGGAGGCGGCGTCACGCTGGTCGGCCCCCGACCCGGCGAAGGTCGTCTGCGACAGCTCCGGCCTCGGGATCTCGGCGCAGGACCTGCGAATCCGCATGTTCCACGAGCACGGGATCTACGCCTCGCGCGGTTCGGGGACCAGGATCCTCTTCAACATCCACGCCGGTGTGACCGACGCCGTGATGGACCGCCTGGAACGCGCTCTGAGCGAGCTGTGCGCCTCCGGCACCGACCGTTTCGACCGCGGGCCGGGATTCCTCATCCCCTACCCGCCCGGGGTCCCGCTGACGGTGCCGGGAGAGCAGTACCCGGACAACCTCGACGAGTTGCTGCGCTCCTTCCGAACCTCGGGGGTCGACGTCTTCGCGGTTCCCGCGCACGCCCCCTCCGCCTGACCCGCCCTCGGCCTGGCTCCCCCTCGCCCCCTGACGACGACCCCGCCCCGCCGGGGCGACCGGCCACCGCTCGACCACACCCGACGACCGCGTCACGTCCTCGAACGGAGAATCCCATGATCCGCCATGATCTCATCGCCCAGCACGCCAGCGCCCGCCCCGCGGACCTCGCTCTCGCCGACCAGGAGACGTCCCTGACCTGGGCGGAATTCGCCGGCCTCGTCGACAAGGCCACCACCGCGCTCTCGACCCTGCTGGCCTCGCGGCCGTGCGGCAACCAGTCGCGAATCGCCTTCCTCGCCGACTCCACCGTCGAGGTGGTCGTGCTCCAAGCAGCAGCCGCGACCCTGGGGGTTCCGATCGTCGGAGTGGACCACAGCCTTCCGGCGGAGCACGTCGCCGGGTGCATCGCCCAGATCCGCCCGGCCGTCCTGGCGGTGTCGCCCACCCACCGCCCGCTCGCCGACGAGGCGCTGGGAATCCTGGGCAACTGCCGGACGATGGTGACGAGCCTCGGCCAGGGGGTGCCGGTCGGAGACTGGCTGCGCCCGTCGGCGGAGAGCACCGAGCAGGTGCTCATCCGCTGGAACAAGCCCTCCTTCCTGGCTCTCGGCTTCACCTCCGGAACCAGCGGCCAGCCCAAGATGATCGTGCGAACCGCGACCAACGACGCCCGTCGTCACCAGGACATCGTCAGCACCTTCGCCGTCACCTCGAAGGACGTCTACCTGAACACGGTCCCCCTGTTCCACGCCTCGTCGTCGGGATGGGCCCGGATCTTCCTGACCGAGGGCGCGCCCGTCGTCATCGCCGGCGAGCTGGACGCCGAGCAGATGGCCCGCCTGGCCGCGCGGCACAGGGCCACCTTCAGCCTGATGGTGCCACCGGTCCTGGCGACCTATGTGAAGGTGCTGCGGACCCTCGACGACGTCCCGGTCACGCCGTTCCGTGCCCTGGTCACCGGCGGTCGCCAGGTCAGCCCCGCCCTGGTGCGCGACGTCGTCGAGCGGTGGGGGCACGTGCTGCACATCTACTACGGAACCACGGAGACGGGGCTCAACACCCTGGCGACCCCCGCGGATCTCGCCGAGGCCCCGACGACCGTAGGACGAGCCTTCCCCGGCAACAAAATCGCGATCCTCGACCCCGACGACCTCCCCGTGGAACGGGGCGAGGTGGGCACGGTGGCCATCTCCGGCTACATGATCGCCGACCGGTTCAGCACCCCCTCCGCGCCCCATGTCGTGGTCGACGAGGAGCCGTTCTGGCGCACCGGCGACAGCGGGCGATTGGACGACAAGGGGCGGCTGACGATCCTCGGCCGCGACCAGAGCGGCCGCTCCTTCGACGTCGTCGGCGCGGAGGCGGAACTGCGCGAGCTACCGTGCGTCCAGGACGTGTACGTGCAGGTGATGTCCAAGCGGGGCACGTCGTCGGCGGTGGCCGCGTACGTCCCGAAGGACCCCGCCGCCGACTCCGCGAAGGTGCGTCGGCTCGACGAGCGGATCACCGCCACGGTAGCCGAGGTGTTGGGCATCCGTGATGTGCGCATCGTCCGCCTCCCCTCGATCCCTTACAGCCCCAGCGGGAAGGTGCGCCCCAAGGGCATCCTCATCGAGGTGAACGCGGCCTGATGCGGGCCACACGCCGGAGGGCCTCACCTGAGCGAATCAGGTGAGGCCCTCCGACCTTGTGGGTGCCCGAAACCTCGCAACAGCTACGCAGCCTGCGCATACTCATGGATCAAGCCGCCGAACCGATCGCGTCTGATCACCGCTGCCGTCGGGTCCGCAGGCACCGAGGGAAGCCCCCGAAGCGGCGCAGCCTGTCCCAGGGACCGGTGCGGGCGATGGACGTTGTAGTGGCGCACGTATTCGGTCAGGGCGTGGGTGAGGTGGCGCCGGTTGTAGATCAGGAGCCGGTCGGTGCATTCTCGCCGGGCTGTGCCCACCCAGCGCTCCGCGAACGAATTCACCAGAGGTGCTCGGGGTGGTGAGTGCAGGATCCGTAGGCCGAGGGAGGTGAAGACCTCGTCGAAGCCCGCCACGAACTTGGTGTCCCGGTCGCGTAGGAGGAACTTGAACGAGGCCACGCGGTCGTCGGGGTCGATGGCCAGGTTACGGGCGACCTGGGTCACCCACGCCCCGGTCGGGTGCTTGGTGATACCGAGCAGGTGTACCCGCCGGGTTCCGATCTCGATCACGAACAGGACGTAGAGGCGTTGCAGGAGAACGGTGCCGACGCTGAAGAAGTCGCACGCCAGGACGCCGTAGGCACTCCGAGCGAGGCTCGACGGTAGATTCATGGGCGACACGGGGTCGACCGGACCTACGCCACATCCACAGCCGCCTCGCACGCTGCGACTGCCGCCGACGTCGAGAAGGTCGTTGAACTCCTGGCGGCCGCTGGATGCGACCGCGAGGAGTGGATCACGATCCCCCGGGTGCGGTCTCAGGCCTGGGTCCGCGCGGGAGCGACGGTGAGGCGAGGGCGTCGCTATCGTGCCCACATGGCAACCGCCCGAGGAACCCTCGACTGGCGTCCGCTGCGCGAAGCGACCGATCTCGTCGCTCCCTGCGTTGCCGCAGCCGTCACGATGCACGCGCTGCCGAGCGCCTTGGTCGCGCCCATCGACGCTACGCTCGCCGATACCGAGGCGTTCTGCTCGGCCTACGACGTCGCGCTGGAAGCCTCCGCGAACTGCATTGTGGTGGCGGCACGACGGGGGCAGATCACGGTCTACGCTGCGGTGATGGTGCTGGCCACGGGCCGGGCCGACATCAATAAGACGGTCCGCAAGCATCTGGGGGCGCGCCGGATCACGTTCGCGGCACCCGAAGAGACGCAGTCCGCGACTGGCATGCAGTCAGGCGGCATCACTCCGGTCGGTCTTCCGCGAGGATGGCCCATCCTGATCGACCGGGCCGTGGCGGTCTCCGAGCTTGTCGTGATCGGGGGCGGTGTCCGCGGCTCGAAGATCCTCGCGCCTGGACCCGAGGTGGCGGCCTTGCCCGGCGCTGAAGTCCTCGACCTGACGCTGCCCTGACCACGGCAGATGGTGCGACGTCCACCGGGAAACGGCCACCGTGGGCGGGCCGATGCCCCGCGAGGCCCGAGCGAGGAACAGCGCCCTCACGTCGACGTGGGATTGCCTGGTCGTGGTCACCCCGGTCGACGCCGACCGACTGCCCTTCTGATCACACGCAGAACGGTCGCCGACCATCGACCCTGGCAGGTGACGTTGTCACGGAACGAGCAATCACAGCTTCGGGACTGGTTCCTTCACCGAACCACAGGAGACCCCTCGCAGCGGGCTTGAGCAACACGGGCTCCACGTTGATCGTCACCGATTCACCTGAAGTCACCATCTGCCGACAGCCTCTGCGTGAGCCGCGATGTAGGGCTCGTCCATATCCGCGACCTGTGCCAGAAGATCGCTGTCGGGTGTCTCTTCTCGGAGCGGATTGAAGCATCGCAGGCACACAGTGGCGACCGTTGGGTCAACCCGCAGCATCTCCAGCCGCAGTCCGGAGGTGGACGCGACGCGGGGTACTTGTCCTGGAGGGCCTGACGGGCCCTTGGGGTGTCGACGGCGCTGATGAGATGCATCCCGGGGCCGACCAGGTTCTCGGCTTGCCCTTGGGCTGGCTCGACGATCAGTCCGTGGTGTCCACTTAGCCGGTCCGATACTCCACTGAAGTCCTGCTTGAGCAACGACTTGTACATCCGCCGCGCGTTCATCGCCCACTGGTCCCACTCAGCATCCGACACGCGACCAGTCTTCCGAGCCGAGATCGTCACGAACAGGCCTCACATCAACGTCAGCATCGAGCACCCCGACAAGTTGCCGTGTCGTCACCCCGGCGACATTGCTTCGTTGGCACCGTGAGTTGGTCGCCAACAAGAGGAGCTACCCGCAACCTGGCCATGGCCCTGGACGAGCGCGCAGCGTCGCTCAGGTTCTTCCTGCGTGACCGGTACACCCAGCTCGTCGGCAGCTTCGACGAGATCTTCACCTCGATGGGGCTGCGGATCTTGCGCTCGCAGCCTCGAGCGCTGAGGACGAATTCCTTCGCGGAGCGCTGGGTGGGAACCACCCGACGAGACTGCACCGACCGACTCCTGATCTACAACCAGCGCCACCTGACCCACGTCCTGACCGGATACGTGCACCACTACAGCATGCCTAGGCCGCACCGGTCCCTCGACCAACGGCCACCGCTTCACGACCCGGCTGCGGCGTCCCCGACCGGCCCGCGCACACTGCACCGCGAACGCATCCTGGGCGGCCTGCTGAACGAGTACAGCTACTGGTCGGCCGCCTGATCAAAGAATCAAGAAGCACCCAGGTCAGAGCCACGATCGAAGTTCTCGAGCCCCACACGTCGACGAGGGGATGATCCGCCGGGGCCGCCGTCAGGGGCGGCGCTGGCCAGGCCCGTCCGGTAGGCGATGACGACGAGTTGTGCCCGGTCGCGGGCCTCCAGCTTCCTCATGGCGCGCTGCACATGGGCACGGACGGTGAAATGGCTGAGGAACATCCGCTCCGCGATCTCCTGGTTGGACAGGCCGGTCGCGACCAGAGCCACCATCTCGCGTTCGCGCGGGGTGAGCACGGCGAGCTGTTCGCGGTGGTACGGCGGAGCGTCGTCCGGTGTGGCCAGGAACCGCGCGACCAAGGAGCGGGTCGCGACCGGGGACAGAAGGGTGTCGCCGTCGGCGATCGTACGCACGGCGTCCAGCAGGTCCTCGGCCCCGATGCCCTTGCCGACGAATCCGCTGGCCCCCGCGCGCAGCGCCTGAGCGATGTACTCGTCGGTCTCGTACGTGGTGAGGATCAGGATGCGGCTGGCACGCAGTTCCGGGTCGGCGCAGATCTGCGACGTGGCGGTGAGACCGTCCACCTCAGGCATCCGAATATCCATGATCACCACGTCCGGACGCAGTTCCCTGGTGAGTCTCACCGCTTCCCTGCCGTCGGCTGCCTCGCCGACCACGGTGATGTCGTCGGCGCTGTCGAGAAGGACCCGGAAGGCATCGCGCAGCAAGGCCTGATCGTCGGCGAGCAGTACCCGGAGGGTCACGGCGCATCCCCGGCCTCTTCGTCGCCCGTTCGTCCGTCACCCGTCGCTCCGGTCAACCGCCGTTCGATTCCCGGTGCTCGGCCGAACCTCCGAGCCTGGCCTTTCTCGGGCGAGAGGGGCAGGTGAACGGAGACGAGAAACCCACCCTCCGGGCGCCTGCCCGCGGAGAAGTGTCCCCCGACCGCGGTGGCGCGTTCACGCATCCCGATCAACCCGTAACCCGGCGGCCGGTCCTGCGCCGTGGACGCACTCGATCCCGCCGGCGCGGTCGGCGTCGTACAGGTGCCCCCTGCGTCGTCGTCGACGGTGATGGTCACGCGGTCGCGGCTCCAGGAGAGACGCACCCGGGCGTTCCCGGTTCCGGCATGCTTGGTCACGTTGGTCAGGGCCTCCTGAATGATGCGGTAGGCGGTGAGATCCACTCCCGGTGGCAGTGGTCTGGCCGTGCCCTCCTGGTGCATCGACACCTGCAGACCCGCGCGGCGGAAGGACTCGAGGAGCGTGGGAAGCTCGGACAGACCGGGCGCCGGCCCGGCGGACGGGGCGGCGTCCCCGGACTCACGCAGCATGCCGACCGCGGCCCGCAGTTCGTCGAGAGCGTTGCCGGTGGTCTCGACGAGCTGGTTGAGGCTCCTGCGGGTCTGCTCGGGACGGACGTCGAAGAGGTGCGCGGCGACCGTGGCCTGCGCGTTGGCCAGCGTGATCTGATGGGCTACGAGGTCGTGCAGTTCCCGGGCGATGTGCACCCGTTCCTCGGCCACTCTCCGGCGAGCCTCGTCGTCCCGGCTCTTCTCGGCCCAACGGGCCCGCTCTTCCACGGCCGTCACGTACGCCCGCCGGCTCTGCACCGAACGACCGAGTACACCGGCGACCAGCGGGACCGCCACCACCGCCCCCAATCTGCTCGCGTCTTGCCACGACAGAGCCCCGAGCAAGGGGGCGGAGGCGACCAGGAGCGCCGCAGAGGTGAGCGACACCGCGCTCGCCACCTGCCGTTCGGCACGCGCGATGAGCGCGTAGGAGTAGGCAGTGATCACGGCGGGGGCCACGATGAGCGGGCTCAGCAGGAGCCCCAGGAACGGCACCAGCACACCGCTCACAGTCGTGACCGACAGAGCGACCAGGGGCGCCCGGTGCCGCACCGGCAGCACGGCGCAGGACACCACGGCGATGAGGTAGGCGGCGGCAGGCGGCGGCGACAGGGTGGCGTCTTGCTGCACCATGCCGCCGAGCAGGCCGCCGAGCAGGCAGAGCACGAACGCCGTCGCAGTGATCGTTCCCTCCCGCCACCACGTGCCGCGAGGCCATGGGCCGCCCCTCGTGTTCGTCATGACTGACTCGATCCTGGCCGCCGCCGATGAGCTGCTTCCGGCTCAGCAGCGGAAGCGGGACATGGCATCCACCTGCTCAGCGCCTCTCCTCGATAACCACATTCAGCAACACACGGTGAGGATACGGGACAGCCCCCACGCCCGATCGCCGAACAGCGCGTCGGCCGCGGGGGCGGCACCCGGCTTAGCCGCCCTGCCGGCTTCCCACGATGCGGCCGCTGACTACCGCGAGATCGATGCCTTCGTACCGGCCGATGTACTCGACGTACCGGCTGACGAGGCCGTCCCGGATGTCCAGAACAATGCAGTCCTCCATCTCCAGCCGACTGCCGGCCGGCGCCAACCCCGGACCGCCGGAGCTGATGGCGTGCCACAGGAACTCGATCGCGACTGCATCGCCGGAAGCGATCATACGATGAACCTCTATGGTTCGCTGGGTGACCAGACCCATTGCCTTCTGGCCCTGTTCCGAACCTCGGCCATTCACCATGCCCATCGCAGGAATCAGTATCTCGGCATCCTCGGTCAGCATATCCTTCACACGCGCGGGATCACCGCTGTTGTATGCGTCCACGAATTTCTGTGCGACCTTTAGGTTTTCCATTGTTCGCTCCCGTTGCTGTAGGTGCGCTGCTCCAGAGCGCGGTGGTTCCGCCGAAGCGATGCCGCAGGAGAGACCCAGGACCACGCTACCGACCAGAGCGAGCACTCCCGCTCCCGCAATGAGGGCCCGTGGAAAAACCGCCATGACGATCATCCGTTGATTCACCATTGATCTGGTATTGATGAGCTTTCAGACCACTCGTTCATGAGTGCCGCGCACCCATAAGTATTCCGCACTAATGATGCCTGGTGTGCGAATTCAACTCGTGATCGTGACAGAAGGCTCGCCGGTCATCTGGCTGGGCCGAGAAGTCACCGGTCGTGGCCGACCTTCCACACACCACCGGAACCAGATCACCCGAACGGCCGTCACCATCGCCGAATTCCTGATGCTGGCGAGATCGCGCCGGGTCCGCAGTGGCTCGACCATGGCGGGGTCCCTCCGGCGACTGGGAGGCGTCATGCCTGGGCTCGCTCCTCCGGATACGGACAACGAGCAGAGACAATGCGGCGACGAGGCCGGCGACGGCGAACCCTGTGACGAAGGCAGATTCGGGCGGTTGTCCCGTCGCCGGGTCGGCCGCAGTGGCGAGAATCGCGCCGCCGGCCTGGGCGCCCACGGCGGTGCCGATCAAGCGTGTCACCACGAGCAGGCTGGTGGCGATGCCGGTATCCCTGGCGTCGACGGCGGAGGCGATGCCGGCGAGCAACGCCGTGGTGCCGACACCCGCGGCGAACCCGGTCAGCACCTTCGCGAGGACGAGCTGCCATGCAGCATCGTGCAGCAAGGCCAGGGAGATCATCGTGGCCGCCGTGACGACGAGCCCCGTGATGACCACGGCACGCGGACCGAAACGCCGCGCCGCAATCCCACCGACCGAATCGGCTGCCGCTCCGGCGATGGCACCGGGCAACAGGAACAGTCCGATGTCAGTGGTGCTGATTCCGAAGCCGTACCCGTCCGCCGACACCGCGAACAATTGCGGGAGCATGAAGACCAACATCCCGAAACTGATGCTGATGGCGAAGGTCAGTGCATATGAATTCCACATCGTCGGCTTCGCCAGCATTCGCAGATCGACCATCGGCGAGGTAGCCCGGCGCTCGACGACGACCCATCCGGTCGCGAGGGTGGCCACGACCAGCACGATGGCACCGATCGCGCCTGGCGGCAGGCCTGCGCCCGTCACCGCTCCGAGTCCGAGCATGAATGCGAGCAACGTGCCGCTCAGCAGCGCCACGCCGGGCCAGTCGATCCGGTCGTCCGATTCGATCGGCGGATCATGCGGCATCAACCGAATCAAGACCGACGTCATCGCGATGATCACGATCGTCGGCAACGTGAACATCCAGTGCCAGGACAGCCTCTCCGTGATCGGCCCGGCGATCAACGTTCCCACGACGCCGCCGCCTGTGAAAAGCGCGACGACAACCCCGATCGCCGCCTGCGACTCTCCTGCCGTGAGGTGTTTGCGCACCAGGATGAAGGACAGGGGCAGCGCACCCACCATGGCACCCTGCAATACCTGACCGAGCAACAATACCGGCAGGTTCGGCGCCAGGCCGGCGAACAGACCACCGGCCGACACGACGACCATCAGCCGGATCAGTACCCGCTTTCCGCCGTAACAGTCACCGAGTTTACCCGCGACCGGTGCGACGACCGTGCCGGTGATGAACAAGAGACTGGATATCAATGCCCCTTCAGCAGGGCCCACCCCCAGTTCGCGTTGCAGCAGCGGGAGCGCAGGCTCCACAACTGACTGCAGGGTGCCGAGGGCGAGCGCTAACACGCCAAGAGCAGCGACCGATGGCTTCCCCATGCCGACCGGAGAACCCGTGTCCTCGGACGTAGACGTCCCTTTGACCACCTGTTGATCACTCCAGTCCCTCGAGGAAAGGTTGGCGCGGCAGTTGCGCGCCTCAACAGTCTTCCCTCCGGGGCCCCAGCGGACATCGTCCCCAGCCGCCGTTCTCCCCTGGTGCATCCGCACCGGCCACTCATGCTTTCTAGTGCCTACGCACCACAGGCCGGCTGGGGCCTCAACGGGCCCTGGTGCCGGGTACCGACCGGCGACTTCGCCGACCTGCTGCGAGATCTGGCCGGGCACAGGCTCATCCGGCAGAACGAGCGGGGGCTGCTCCTGCTCGACGAGGCCGGCCAGCGACTGATGTGGCGCCGCGACTTCCTCAACGTGTTCGTCACCACGGTCGAGTACTCCTTGCGCCACGACGGCAAGGATCTCGGCACCCTGCCGGTCAGCAACCCCTTGACCCCCAGTAGCCAGGTGGTCCAGCGACATGCTCACGCACGTTCTCCCAGGTCACCCACCAGGCTACTCAGCCAAGTAAAGGAGTCGATGCTCCCGCAGCCGCCAACATCGGTGGCTCCGCGAAACGTCAAGCGTTTCAGGAACCGCCATCGCCCCACACGCGGCCCCGCTCTCGCGGGGCTGCTGCTCCAGGCCACCCCCGACGACGCGCAACACCTGTCAAGCTTCCACTACGAGGTCTCGGCTCGGGGTAGAGAGTTGCCGCGGAGGTGTCCGGCTGGCTGTTCGCCGGTGTCTCCCGCACGACCGACATCGAGGGGTGAGCCGCATCGATCGAGACGCGGTTCCCGTGACGTTCCGAGTAGAGCGTGGCATCTCGGCCTACGCGGTCACCTGGGCGGCCTGTGCCCTGCTCGGCCAGCCGCGCCCTCCTCCGCTGCAACCACGCCCGGAACGAAGGCCCCAGAATCTCGCGAAGAAGCTCCGTCTGCTCCTCGTCCAGAGGCGGCGCATCCGCCATGATCCTCTCCACGTACCGTTCCGTCTCCTCTGCCTCGCGCTTCCGACGCTCCTCTACCCTCCTCGAGCGAGGATCAGCCTGGCTCATGGCGACCTCCACATCTCCTCTGCCATTACCTGAGCCGACCAGCTTCCCGGCCACGCGCACCTGACACCATGCCTTCCCAGACACGCAGCACAGAAGCATCACGAAAACGACTGGCGACTTCCTCATCTTTCTGGCGCAGCTCGGACGGGTCTCCGACCAGGGGTGACGAAAGAACCAGGGATGATGGCCTGCCCGATATGACCGCATTCGCTTGGTCGGCGATGCGGTTTGTTCAAGCCAGTGACGGCCCCGGCCAGCATGTCCCGGAGACCTTCCAGGACGGCCGCCCGCTACCTCACGACCGCCACAGTGGTGCGGCGTCGGTCGCCCTCCTCGACCACTGCACACCCGCGCCGAACATGTCCCCCGGGCCACCGCCTGCTGCCCGCTGCGCACCGACATCGACCTGGTCACCACCTGGCAGACCGGGGCACCCGCCGACTCCCTCGCCAGACAGCCAGCCACGCCTCCGTGTCTGACCGCCCCCAACGTACCGCCCGACGAGGACGTGTAACGCACTCAGCAGCCCGCCCAACCGCGCCACTCTCCGTGAGATGCGGCATCCCGACGAACGGCGTAATGGCAGCATGATCGCGTGCTGCTCGCCGCACGGGCTCCGGCGGCGCAGCGGGAAAGCAGTCGTGGCGGCCACCACAACGGGACATCATGGAGGCGATCTCGTGAGCGGCTTGCGCAAGGAGGCCTCCAGTTGTCCCCCAGGTCCGCAGTACCGATCGATGGTGAAGTCGCCGGTGCCTTCGCGAAGTTCTTCCACCGCGGTGAGGGTCCTTCGCATACGGCGCTCAGCCGAGCTTTCGATGTCAGCGGCTACGGCGACGGCTACGAGTATCGACCAGACGTCCAGGGCCCGAACAAGGAGAGCCGGGTGCTGGCAGCTTTCGACGCTGCCCGTCTGCGACCGGCAGGAGCCAGAAGACTGCTAGAAGGACTCCTGGCACAGCTTCGCCTGGACGGGAAGATCGGCACTGGACACCCCAGCGATGATGAGCAACGCCTGCGCGTGGCGCTAGGGCGTACGGGTTGGCGGCTGACGGACGAAGGCATGCTGACCACCTTCGCCGGCGTCGAGGTGGACACCGGGGGCAGACAGGCCCTCGAAGAACAGCTCGATCGCATCCAACGCTCCACAGCCGACCCGGCGCTGCTGATTGAGCTTGTGCCAACTTCGTTTCCGCAGGTGGCTGGTCCTTGACAAAGTCCGCGGGGAGGGTCCGTCGCAGCTCAGGTGCGCTGATCATCTTCGGTTGATGGGGACGATCATCGGTCCT
>JAUPKM010000206.1 GCA_030837445.1 Actinomycetota bacterium | reverse complement strand
CCCGCAATGTCAGCACCGGGGCCAAACCGAGGTCTTCGCAGGTCAGCGCCGCAGCGGCCGCGACGGCCCCGGAATCGGTCTGCAGTCCGTGGTCCACCACGACCGCGCCACAGCTGA
Organism: Actinomycetota bacterium; assembly: GCA_030837445.1. Lineage (GTDB taxonomy): Bacteria > Actinomycetota > Actinomycetes > S36-B12 > UBA10799 > JACJWR01. The sequence goes on along the minus strand of JAUPKM010000206.1, from coordinate 5,516 downwards.
CTCCGGCTGCGCCCGCCACGTCCGCACTCGCGGCGGCCAGCGCCACCGAATCGGGCCCGCCGGAGCAGGCCACGGCGGCCAGGCTGCCGATCGGCAGGGATTTCAGCGTCCCTCGCACCGCCGTGCGAACGGCGTCAGCAGGACGGGTCACGCCGCATCCGGATGCACCCGCTCGATCCACCTTTGCGGGGATCTGATCTCGGCCAGGCTGGGGAGGTCGTCGGGGGACGACCAGACTTGGTTGAACCCTGCCAGGCCGACCCGATCCACGACGATCCTGACGAATCGAGCACCCTCGCGATACTGCGCCATCTTGGCCTCGACTCCGAGCAATCTGCGAAACAGCAGGTCGATCGGCCCGGAGCCTCGCCGACGTGTTTCGAACGCTGCCCGCAGCTCCGGCGCAGTGGGCACAACCTGCGGAGCGGCATTGTCCATCACCCAATCGGCATGGCCTTCCAACAGGCTCATCAACCCCAAGATCTGCTGCATCACGGCCCGCTGCTCCGGCGATTGCAGCATCGCCATGACCGGCAAGCCGTCAGCCGCACGGGTTGTCGACCGCAGGCCAGAGGTCGCGCGCCGGAGCAGTTCCGCCGGTGACGCGTCCAGATCGGCCACCAGCGACGCCACCGCGCCGGCGAAGAACTCGGGCAGCCAGGCGACGGCCCCAAACTGGACCCGATGCGTCTCCTCGTGCAGGCAGACCCACATCCGGAAGTCTCTCGGATCGGCGGCCATGCTCCGTTCTGCCGAGACGATGTTGGGTGCTACCAGCAGCAGTCGCGGCTGCTGCCCGACCGGCGGCAACGCTTCAAATTGCCCGAGGACCTTCCCCGACATCCACGCAAGAGCGGCACCCAACTGCACCGCATTGAACCGGGACGCGACCGAATGCACCGGTCCGGGGCTCATCTTTGCCGCGATCGGGGCTGTCACGGCTTTGAACGTTCCCACATTCGAACGGATCCACTCGGCTCGGTCCACCACGGCGACCGGGGTAGCCGTGGTGGCCGTCAACTGGGTGACCTCGCGGACCGGCCCCCTGGCCTGCAGCGCCAATTCGCGCAGTTGCCCGACCGCCTCGGCCGCTTCACCGCCCGCACTATCCGGCCCGCGCGGCGCGAGCCTGGCGCCCGTGGCGGCAGCCAATTCCCAGTCCACCGGTTCGGTCATTCCTGCAGGGTACGCGCCTCCGCCGGTCAGTTGGGCGCACCCGTGCAGCCGCAGGTGGCCAACGCAGAAGCGGCTCGATCGAGGGCGATCCGGCCCTCCTCGGTGTCGACAACCTTGTCCGACACGAAATCGAAGATCAACAGTCGCCCATTCTGGTCCACGACCCAACCGGCCAGCGCCCCGATATCGGTCAGCGTGCCCGTCTTCGCCCGGACCTCGCCCCGACCCGGGAAAGTGGCTGCCGTGTCGAACCTGGTCGCGAGGGTGCCGTCGAATCCGGCGACGGGAAGTCCGGAGCCTACCGGCCAGAGTTGCGCGTTGGCGTTGGCCGCAACCCGGGCCAGCGTCTGGCCGAGCAGCAGCGGCGGGATCCGGTCCTCCCGACTCAGGCCACTGCCATCGGTCAACTGCAGCCCCGAAGTCGACAGGCCGAGCCCACGCAGTGCCTGATCTGTGGCGACGGCACCCCCGGCGAAACTTGCTTGCCCGGCGAGTTTCCCGCCGGCCAGGTGGGCGAGAATCTCCGCAGCGGTGTTGTCCGAGCGCAGCAGTGTCTGCTCGATCAGATCGGCCACCGGTGCCGATTGCACCGAGGCCAACTCGGAGGTGCTCTCCGCGCGGCGACGGCCGACTTCACCAGTTACCGGCACCCCCTCCGCCGTCAGTAGCCGAGCAAAGGTGCGCCCCGCCGCCAGCGCCGGATCGGATTCGGGTTCGCACGGGACTTCCTCCGGGGACATCCCGTTGTTCACCATCAGCGCCATGATCGGCCGGACGATGCAAGTCGCCAACAGTGACTCCGGCCAGTCGGGGGAGGTGGTCGGGCCACTGAAAAGGGTGTCGTCGACCATCACCGACACCGGTGGCACGCTCGGACTGCTCGACTCCGTCGCCGCGGACCCGGAAGCCGAGGTGGCAGTGGGGGTCGAGCCAGAGGCCGGAACGGAGGGTTCCGCCGCCCGCAGCGCGGCCGCTGTCTGGCTGGCCAGGTCGGCGAGCGTGGCGTCGCCGGGATGCTCGTCGCCGCTCTCTCTCAGTTGGGGGTCGCCACCGCCGACCAAGATGACGGCGCCATCGCTAGCCTTGACCGTCCGGGTGGTGAGTCGAGTTGCCGTCCCCAGCGCGGTCGAGACCGCAGTGCCGGTCAGGATCTTGGTGGTGGAGGCGGGCGTCCGCGGCTGATCGGCCTGCCTCGAGTAGAGAACCTGGCCAGAGGTCGCGTCCAGCACCACAGCCCCGACCGACCCCCCCAGCGCCGGCCCATCGAGCGGGCTCAGCGCGACGGCCAGGGCGGAGTCGACGGGCACCGGCCCAGTCGGCGGTGGCAGGGGGGCCAACAGCGGCAGGTAGCTGGCATCTGGGGGCGGGATCGGCTCGGTGGCTACCGACGGCAAAGCGGCGACCGCCAGCAGCACGATGGTCGCCGCCGCGGTCACTCCCACTGCCGTCCCGGCCGCCACCGCCGACAAACGTCGCGCCATCCCTGCCCCTTCCAGCACTGTCGAGCCAAACGGCCGCCGCACGGCTATCTTCTGCACTGAACACCAGACCGCCCGATGGTCGTGAAACCATCGGGGCTGCTGGCACAACCCTAGGCCGCAATCGCCGACATAACCGCTAGGAGCGCACCGTGGACTTCGACGTCACCATCGAGATCCCTGCCGGGAGCCGGAACAAGTATGAGGTCGACCACGAGACTGGTCGGCTCAAACTGGACCGGATGTTGTTCACCGCCACCCGCTATCCGCACGATTACGGCTTCATCGACGACAGTCTCGGTCTCGACGGTGACCCGCTGGATGCGATGGTGCTGGTGCGAGAGCCCACCTTCCCCGGTTGCGTCATCCGGGCGAGGACGATCGGCATGTTCCGGATGACCGACGAGGCTGGTGGCGACGACAAGGTCATCTGCGTCGTGAAAGGCGATCCGAGGCAGGAATTTCTCCAAGACATCGGTGACCTGGACGATTTCGAGCGGCTTGAAATCCAGCACTTCTTCGAGGTGTACAAGGATCTTGAGCCTGGAAAATCGGTCGAGGGCGCCAGTTGGGCCGACCGCGCCGCGGCCGAGCGGGAAATACACGCCTCCTGGGACAGGGCAAAGTCTGCGGGTCACTGACAGCGGGAGGGCCACGCGGCGGTGGCGGCGCCGCCCTTCCCCGATACCCTCTAGAGCACTGTGCCCACCACCCGTTCCGATACCGCCGGGGTGCCCGCGAACGGGGTGCCCCAGCTCGGTGCACCCGGGGGCCAAGTTCCGAATCCAGTGTCCCGGCCTCTCTCGGCCGCTGCGGCCGGGCCGCCTGGTTCGGCCGCCATCGCCTCGGGCAACGCCGCCACAACGACGGCGGCGGCCGCCGCTCTGCGGGCCGGGGGAAATGCCGTGGACGCCGTGGTGGCGGCAGGTTTCGCCTCCGCGGTATCCGAACCCGGCCTGACGAGCGTGGCGGGCGGAGGCTTCCTCACCCTGCGCCACCCGGATGGCACCACCGAGGTGCTCGACTTCTTCACCGCGGTCCCCGGTATCGGCGGTTTCGACGGCGGTAAGCAGGCGACAACGGTCACAGTCGTCTACCCCTCAGCCACTCAGGATTTTCGGGTTGGGGCGCCCGCGGCGGCGGTCCCAGGATGCCTGAGCGGCTACTTGGAGGTGCATCGGCGGTACGGCGTGCTGCCGCTGGCCACCGTGATCGCGCCAGCGGTCGAGCTGGCAGGTCTGGGCACTCCGATTGATTCCTCGCAGTCGTACATCATGGGTCTGATTGAGGACATCATGCGCTTCTCGCCGGAGGCCGAGGCGATCTACGCCCCGGCGGGCGAGATCCTCTCGGAGGGGGACGTGCTGATCGCGCCGGAATTGTCCGCCTTCTTCGCAGACGTGGGCCGAGGCCTCGTCACCGACCTGCAGTCCGAACGCTTTGCGCGACCGCTGTTGGCGATGGCTGCGGACGGCTGTCGGATATCGGCGGAAGACCTGTCGAGCTACACCCCCATCTGGCGCGATCCCCTGACAGTTGAACACCGGGGTTGGCGGTTGGACACCAATCCGGCACCGGCCTTCGGTGGGGCCATTGTCGCCGCAGCCGTCGCTGGCGCGAGGGATACCAGCACCCGCGCCATCACGGACTCGCTGCGGGCAGCGACGCAGGCGGCCAAAGGCGGGCCCCGGGCGACAACCGGGACTACCCACATTTCCGTGGCGGATGCGGACGGACTCGTCGCCGCCATGACGACTACCAACGGCACCAACGGCGGTGTCCTCGTGCCCACCACCGGGGTGCACCTGAACAACATGCTCGGTGAGGACGATCTGCTACCCGATGGGATCGACGCGGTAACCCCTGGCGAACGACTACGATCAATGTCGGCGCCGACGATTCTGACGGACCCCGATGGCGGTGTGGTCGCCCTGGGCAGCGGAGGGTCGGCCCGCATCAGGTCCGCCATGACAACGGTCATCCTCCGGCTCAGCGTCGACGGCCAGACACTGATTGAGGCGGTCGGCGGACCGCGCGCGCACTATGAAGACACCGGCGTGGTGCAGGTCGAGCCCGGACTGCGGGCAGAGGATCTGAGAGACCTGCGCAGCCGCTACCCAGTCAACGAATGGCCCGTCACCGACTTCTACTTTGGCGGGGTGAACGCAGTGCAGCGGCACCCGGATGGTGCCGTAAGCGCTGCCGCAGATCACCGTCGCGGGGGTTCGGTGGCGATCGTTCCGCCGGGCTAGTTTCTGCCCGACCACCGCCGCACCTCAGCCGGGCAGCATCGGCCGTCGGTGATCTCCACGATTCACCGGCCGCCACGTCGGCGTCTGTGCAGATGCCAGCGCCGCGACAGCCTCAGCGCGCAGCCTCGAGGCCCCCTCACCTCCACCCCCGGCGTGGACCACTTCCCGTCTCACCTCCGCCCACCCCTCGTTTCGTTGGTTAGGGGTCGAGGGGTGGGTTGGGTGTGTCGCGGTAGGTGAGGCCGCTGGGCATGGTCCAGGTCCATCCGGGTCCGGCCGATCCTGCACGGTCGGCCTGTGGTGGGCCGGTGTTGCTGGCCTCCGCTGGGCCGGTTCCGCCGGTGTCTGGGCCGCCGGTGTCTGGCACTTCCGGGTCGGGTTGGAGCCCGAACCCGAAGTGCGTTTTCAACCTGTGGTGGCGACGACACAGCGGTCCAAGGTTGGCCTCCGTGGTGGAACCAGTTGGCCATGGAACGGTGTGGTCGAGGTCGCAGTTGATCGCGCGGCGCCGACACCCCACCATGCGACAGTAGGGCTCCCTGGCACGGATCAGCCGCGCCAACGCAGCACTGGGGGTGTAGCTACGCCGCCCAGTATCAATCACCTGACC